>JAQSXO010000213.1 GCA_029256625.1 Cellulosimicrobium sp.
GGCTCGCGCGCGTTGACGAACGCCGCGTCGTCGAGCAGGATCCGCGAGTCCCCGACCGGCTCGGCCGCGTCCACCTGGTAGATGTACGCGAGCCGGATCACGTCCTCGTCGTCCGGCAGGTCGGCCGGCGAGGGGACGAACGCCCACTCGTCGGCGCCCGCGGCCTCGTTGAGCGCGTCGACGAGGTCGGAGAGCGCCTGGTCGCGGTCCTTGCCGAACGGCGCGGAGTTCTCGATCTCCATGAGCGCGACCACGTCGGCGTCGAGCGCGTCGATCGCCGCGACGATCTTGGTCTCCTGGCGCTCGAGGCTCTCCGCGGTCGCGGCGCCGCGCGCGGCGCAGCCGGTACGGACCGTGATCGGGGTGCCCGCGCGGTCCGTGTAGTACTGGCAGCCGGAGAGCTGGTCACCCGTGGTCGTGAAGTAGTTCAGCACGTTGAAGGTCGCGACCGACAGGTCGCCGCCGACCTCGACCGGTGCGTCCTCGCGCGTGTCCGCGAACGTGGCCGGCTGCACGGTGGCGGCGTTGCCGCCGTCACCGGCGGTCAGCTGCGTCAGTGGCTGGAACGTCCACGCGTCGAACCGGTAGTCGAGGATCACGGGCGTCGTGAAGCTCACGCCCGCGCCGACGCGCGCCGGTGCCCCGCCCGTGAGGTACGGGAGCGGGATGCCCTTGTTCGCCGTGTTGTTGAAGTTGGTCGTCGCCCCGTCGTCGAGCACGACGGCGCGCGCCGCGCGGTCCGTGACCGCAGCCGCGGCCTCCGTGCTGCCCGGCCGCCCGGCCGCCGTCGGCTGGACGAACGGGTCCGTGCCCGCGGCGAGCAGGAACGAGCCGTAGAAGTTCGTGTCGTAGTTGTCCGCGACGACGTAGTCGCCGGCGGGCTGCACGAGCATGCCCTCGAGCACCTCGCGCGCGGCGTCGGTCGCGGGGAACGCGACGTTCGCCGGCTTGACCTCCTCCGCCGCCTCGTCGAGGACCGTCCAGCCGCCCGCGGCGGGCGTGATCTGGGTCAGCGTGAAGTACTCGGACACCGCGCCCGTGACCTCGACGTGGTCGCCGACCTGCACGGCCGCGGCGCCCGCCTTGGAGTAGACGAAGATCGCGTCCGACGCCGTGTGCGTGGCGTCGAGGTCGCCGCCCGTGCCCTCGGTCTGCAGGTAGAAGCCGTCGTAGCCACCGGTGGGGTACGTGGCGGTGACGACGCCGCGCGTCGTGACGGTCTGCCCGACGAGAGGGCTCGCCGCGCCCGTACCCTGGATCTCCGCGATCGGGACGACCTCGCCCGGCTCGGGGCCCGGGCCGCCGCCGTCGTCGCCGCTGTTCTGCGGGGTGACGGTGCTGGAGAGCGTGAAGTCCTTGCTGTTGTCGTCCGTGTCCGCGAAGCCGGTGCGGTTGATCGACGCCGGCACGTTGTTGGCCGACGGCGCAGGGCTCACGGCGGTCTCGAACGTGTTCGACGTCCCGTACCCGACGAGGTCCACGACGTTCGCGGCGCCCGCGGCGTTGCCCGCGGGCAGCGTGACCGCCGAGGTGGAGCGCACGAGCGCGAGGGTGCCCGTCGTGCCCGACGGGTTGAGCCCCCCGGTCGCGTCCGGCGTCGGCAGCGCCGCGCCGGTCGACCCGTTGGAGCCGCCCTGCACGAGGAAGTAGCCCCCGGGGTCGACCGTGCCGGTGAGCGGCGTGACGCCCGTGAAGGCGCCCGTGCCGGTCGCGGAGCGGTACTGCAGCGACATGCCGGAGAGGTCGATCGCCGCCTGCGTGGGGTTGTACAGCTCGACGAACTTGTGGGTGTAGGGGGCGTTGGCGCTGCCGCCGCTCAGGTAGGCCTCGTTGATGACGAGGCCCGACCCGTCGGGCGCCGCGCTCGCGGCGGTGGCCGCCGCGACGGAGAGCGGCGCGGCGAGGGCCACGGTCAACGTGCCCGCCACCACCCTCCGTCGCCGCAGGTGCTGGTGGTCGGTCACGCTGACTCCTTCATCTCGTGCGGACGGCCGGGCAGCAGTTCGCGCATGTCCGTCGATCGAGTCCAAGCCTCGGACGGGTCGACGCCCTGCCTCCGCAGGACATCGCACCCCACCTGGATGAACGGGCGGTTGCTGCCACGTCACCGCCGCGAGAACGTCGCCGCACGTCGTCGTGCCACGAGCGCCCGCGCGGACGGCGGCCGGTCATCATCGGACGCTAGCCCCCCGCGTGCCGCGCCGCCAGACCTGGGGCCGAGAACGTTACGCACCGGTAACACGTCCGTGCGCGCCGTCGCGCCCGGAGCACGACCTCAGCGGGGGCGGGCCGCCTGGAGCGGCAGGAGCCACGAGATGTCGGAGCGCTCGCCCGACGCGCGGACGCGGCCGTCGGCGACGGCGTCGGCCCACGCGAGCGCACCGGTCACGAGGCCGAGCCACGTCTGCGGGTCCGTCTCCACGACGTTGGGCGGCGTCCCGCGGGTGTGCCGAGGCCCCTCGACCGCCTGCACCGCGCCGGCCGGCGGCACGCGCACCTCCACGGTGTGCCCGGGCGCGACGTCCGCGAGCTCCTCGAGCGTGAACCGCACCGCGGTCGTCACGGCCCTGCGGTCGGTGGGGTCGTCGCGCCACGCCGCCAGGGCGAGGCGGCCGGCGGCCGGTTCGGTACGTCGTCGGGCAGGCACGGGACCAGCCTAGGTCGCCCCGCGCACCCTCTCAGTCGACGGTGAACCGGACGCGGCGCTCCGCCACCGACGCCTCGCGCAGCGTCGCCCGGACGGGGTCGCCGAGCGGGAGGTCGGCGCCCTCGACCGGCGCGCGCACCGCGGGGTCGGCGAGGACGACCTGCCCGCGCCGCGCGCCGGCCGCGTCGCCGCCCTCGCGCTCGAGGCGCCGGCCCCGCTCGCGGTCGTCCTCGACGTCGACCACGACGCCGTCGAACTCCTCCCCCTCGCGCCCGCTGAGCAGCGCCGCCTCGACGACGTCGACGATCGCGCGCTCGTACGACCCCGCGCGCTGTCCCGTGCGCGCCATGGTGCGCGGCAGGCCGGGCAGCGCGTCGAGCACCCAGCGCGGCACCTCCTCGCCCGCGCACAGCGCGAGGCAGACCTCCGTGCCGTAGCGGTCCACGAGCCGCCGCAACGGCGCCGTGACGTGGGAGTACTCGGCGCCGATGGCCGCGTGCGCGGCGTCGTCGGGCACGCCGGGCTCCTGGCCCGTCCCGCCGAACGCCTCGTACGACGCGCCGCGGAAGAGCGACGTCGCCTCGTTGAGGAAGGCCGCGTGGCGCGGGACGCGCGAGTCGAGCGTCGGCACGATCTCGGCGTACGCCGTCTCGCGCGGCCAGTCGATGCCGAGGGCGCGCGCGGTGCGGCGCAGACGCGCGAGGTCGCGCGGGTCGGCCTCGGGCAGCGCGCGGAAGACGCCGACGCCTCCTGCGCGCATGAGGCGTGCCGCCGCGATTCCCGTGAGCAGCGAGATCTGGGCGTTCCACCCCTCCGCCGGGAGGGTCGAGCGGAACTCGAGACCGAACGTGCCGTCGTCGAGCGGGACGATCTCCTGCTCGGGGACCTCGAGCGACACTCCCCCGCGCTCGCGCTCGCGCGCGAGCCGCAGCTCGCCGACCTCCCGGAGCAGGAGGAGCGCGGCGCCGCCCGAGTCCTCGGACCCGCCCGCGTCGATCGCGGCCTGGGCCTCGTCGTAGGTGAGCCGGCGCGTCGACCGCACGACGGCGCGGCGGACCGTCGCGTCGAGGATCTCGCCCCGCGCGTCGAGCACGACGCGCCACGCCGCCGCCGGGCGGTCCTGGCCCGGCAGGAGGCTCGCCACACCCTCTGAGAGGACCGCGGGGTGGAGCGGGGTGCGGCCGTCGGGCGCGTAGAGGGTCGTGCCGCGCTCGTGCACCTCGGCGTCGATCGCCCCGCCCGGAGCGACGAACGCGCCGACGTCCGCGATGGCGTAGTGCACCACGAACGCGGCGCCCGCGGGCCCGGCCGCGTCGTCCTCCGCCCGCTCGAGGTGGAGCGCCTGGTCGAGGTCCATCGACCCGGGCGGGTCGATCGTCACGAACGGCACGTCGCGCAGGTCGACGCGCCCGGCGCCGTCGGCCGCGCGGTGCTCCCGGACGACCGCCTCCGCCTCGGCGAGCACGGGGTCGGGGAAGGACTCCGGCACCTCCATCTCGCGACGCAGCGCGGCGAGCGCTCCGGTCACGGTGGCGGCCGGGTCCACGGAGGGCGTCGGCGCAGGGGTCTCGGCAGGGCGGGCGAGGCGCAGATGACGGGCGGGCACGAGCCCGACCCTACCCATCCGCCGCCCGGGCCGTCTGCCGCCCGACCGTCTCCCGAGCTGCCTTCGGGTCGGGGACGACGGTGCGTGCGCAGGAGGGCGCGCGGGCCAGGGCGTCCGACAGACCTGGCCCGCGCGACGGGTACGCGTCACCACCGACGCGTACGACGGGAGGCAGCACCCGCCGCCCGGATCGAGCGGGCGACGGGTGCGCCCGTCTCACATGCCGCGCGTCCCGAACCGGTCGCGCGGGGCGTCGTCGCCCGACCCCGCCGCGGCCGCCGCGAGCTCGCGGCGCACCTCCTCGCGCAGCCTCCCGTGGTTCTGCGGCTCGGGCGCCGCGCCGAGGAGCAGCTTGGTGTAGTCGTGCTGCGGGTCGAGGATCACCTGGTCCGACGGCCCGCGCTCGACGACGTTCCCGCGGAACATCACGAGGATCTCGTCGCTGAAGTGCCGGGCGGTCGCGAGGTCGTGCGTGATGTAGAGGACCCCGAGGTTCTCCTCCCGCTGGAGCCGCGCCAGCAGGTTGAGCACCCCGAGCCGGATCGACACGTCGAGCATCGACACCGGCTCGTCCGCCACGAGGAAGCGCGCGCCCGGGGCGAGCGCCCGGGCGATCGCGACACGCTGTCGCTGGCCGCCCGACATCTCGTGCGGCTGCTTGGCCGCGAACACGGGCGCCGGCGTGAGGTTCACGCGCTCGAGGAGCTCGTGGACCCGCGCGTCGAGCGCCTGGCGTCCGCGGGCGACCTTGTGCAGGCGCAGCGGCCGCTCGAGGTGGTGGCCCACCGTGTGGAACGGGTTGAGCGACGCGAACGGGTCCTGGAACACCATCTGCACGTCGTGCCGGTAGGCGTCCAGGCCGCGACCGCGGGTCGCGGACGGCTTGCCGTCCAGCAGGATCGCGCCCGACGTCGGCGTCTCGAGCTGGGCGATCATGCGCGCCACCGTCGACTTGCCCGAGCCGGACTCGCCGACGACCGCGATCGTCTTGCCGGGCTCCAGCGTGAACGACACGTCGTTCACCGCGCGCAGGCGCGTGCGCCGGAGCCCCTTGCGGATCGAGAAGTCCTTGACCAGGTTGCGGACCTCGAGGGTGCTCATGCGTGCGGTCCTTCCTGGCTCTCGCCGGTGCCCTCGCCCGTGCGGACGAACGAGCCGCGGTCGCCGGTGAGGCTCGGGAACGAGCCGAGCAGACGACGCGTGTACGGGTGCTGGGCGCCCTCGAAGATCGACTCCGCCGTGTCGATCTCGACGATCTCGCCGCGCAGCATCACGGCGATGCGGTCGCTGATCTCCAGCAGGAGCGGGAGGTCGTGCGTGATGAACACGACCGCGAACCCGAGCTGCTCGCGCAGCCGCATGATCTCGCGCAGGATCCCGCGCTGGACGACGACGTCGAGGGCCGTCGTCGGCTCGTCCATGATCATGACCTGCGGGTTGAGCGCGAGCGCCATCGCGATCATGACCCGCTGCCGCATGCCGCCCGACAGCTCGTGCGCGTAGCTGTCGAGGCGCAGCGGATCGACGCCCACGAGCTCGAGGAGCTCCGCGGACCGGGTCGCCCGGTCCTTGCGCGACATCCCGGGCCGGTGGGTCTTGAGGACGTCCCCGAGCTGGTCGCGCACGCTGATGACCGGGTTGAGCGAGTTCATCGCGCCCTGGAACACCATGGAGACCTTGTCCCACCGGAACGCGCGCAGCGCGTCGCCGGAGAGCGCGACGACGTCGACGTCGCCGCCGTCCTGGTCGTGGAACGTCACCGTCCCGGACGTGAGGAGCGCCGGGGGCTTGAGGAGGCGGTTGATCCCGTACGCGAGCGTCGTCTTGCCGCAGCCCGACTCGCCCGCGAG
>JAQSXO010000214.1 GCA_029256625.1 Cellulosimicrobium sp.
GGCGCCGTGACGCGCGTGTTCCCCGTGCCGGGCGTCGCCGAGCACGCGATCGGCATGAAGCACGTCGAGGAGGCCGTCGCGATCCGCGACCGGCTGCTCACGTCGTTCGACCGCGCGGCGAGCCTGCCCGCGGGTCCGGAGCGCGAGCGCCTGCTGACCGTGACGTTCGTCGGCGGCGGGTTCTCCGGCGTCGAGGGGTTCGCCGAGCTCCTGTCGCTCGCGCACGACCTCACGCGCGTCTACCCCGAGATCGACCCGGCGGAGCTGCGGTTCCACCTGGTCGAGCGCAACGCGCGCATCCTGCCCGAGGTCACCGAGCGGCCGGGGCGGTGGGTCGTGAGGGAGCTCGAGCGTCGCGGCGCGCACGTGCACCTGGAGGCGGGCCTGGTGTCTGCCGAGGGCGGGGTCGTGACGCTCTCGACCGGCGAGTCGTTCGCCACCGGGCTGCTCGTCTGGACCGCGGGCAACGCGGCGAACCCCGTCGTCGCGACGCACACGGATCTGCCGGTGGACGCGCGCGGCTACCTCGTCACCCGGCCCGACCTGCGGGTCGGGACGGTGGACGACACCGTGCCCGACGCCTGGGCCGCGGGCGACGGCGCGGCCGTCCCCGACCTCGCGGTCCCGCGGCCGGGCGCGCTCACCGTCCCCAACGCCCAGCACGCGGTGCGGCAGGGCCGGCGCCTCGCCCGCAACCTCGTCGCCGCACGACGTGGCCGCGCCACGCGGCCGTACGTGCACGGGAGCCTCGGCGTCGTCGCGACGCTCGGCCTCGGCTCGGGCGTGTTCGAGTACCGCCGCCTCGTCGTGCGCGGGCGCCTCGCGTGGCTCATGCACCGCGGGTACCACGTGCTCGCGATCCCGACCTGGGAGCGCACGGCCCGGGTGGTCGCCGTGTGGGCGACGGGCGCGCTGTTCGGGCGCGACGTCGTCTCGCTCGCCGCGGTGCAGCACCCCCGCGAGGCGTTCGTGGCGGCAGCCCCGACCCCGCGCGCCACGACCGCACGACCGGCCGAGCGTCCGGCCGAGCGGCCGGCCGAGGAGGACAGCGCCACGCCGGCGGGACCACGCCCCGCGCCGGAGCCCGTCCGCGCGGCCTGAGACCGCCGTCCGGGTCGCGCCGGCCCGCCCCGACCGACGCGACCCGGGCGGCTCGACCGACCTCGCCCGGGCGGGCGAGGGAATCGCCCCCGCCCGCCACGCGTTCCCCGGAGGGCGGACCTCCCGGACGCCGCGACCCGACGAGTGCGAGGATTCACGCATGACGACGCAGCCTTCCGAGACCAGCCTGAGCTCGGCCGACGAGGCGGAGCACGACGTGCCCGCACCGTCCCCCGCGCCGGCCGACGCGCTGTGGGTCGAGCGCACGGGCACCCGCACGTACACGGGGCACTCGGCACGCGGCGCCCAGGTGTCGATCGGCCCGGCGAGCGAGGGCGCGGTGTTCACCCCCGGGGAGCTGCTGAAGATCGCCCTCGCCGCGTGCGCGGGCATGAGCACGGACCGGACGTTCGCGCGTCGGCTCGGCGACGACTACGCGGTGACGATCCACGTCGAGGGCGCCAAGCTGCTCGAGGAGGAGCGGTACCCGAAGATCACCGGCACGTACGACATCGACCTCACCTCGCTCGACGACGACGCGCGCGACCGTCTCGTCACCGTCGCCGCGCGAGCGATCGACAAGGCGTGCACGGTAGGGAGGACGGTCAAGGCCGGGGCCGAGGTCGAGTACCTCTTCCAGCCGGAGGGTGCCGGCCGGGAGGTCGAGACACCCGCCTGACGCGGGACCGGCACGCGATGACGGGAGGCGCCATGGCGCAGCAGCAGGACCCCTCGAGAACCCCGGTGCCGCGTGGCGGCACGCCCGCGTACGGGACGCCGCCCCCCGAGGGCACGCGCGCGGACGTGTCGACGCAGGACGCCGTCGACTGGGCCGCCTACCGGCCCACCCCGCTGCTCGACGCGGCGCTCGACAAGGCCGTGACGATCCCGTCGCACGTCATCCGCGCGCACGTCGACGGGGTCCGCCGTCGGAACCCGGAGGCGAGCCCCGCCCAGATCGTGCGGATCCTCGAGCGCGAGTACCTGCTCGTCATCCAGGCCGCGGGCGGCGCCGTCGGTGCGGTGGCGGCGTTCCCGGCGGTCGGGACGGGCGTCGGGATCGCGCTGACGTCGAGCGACATCGCGACCTTCTTCGCGTCCTCGGCGGCGTTCGCGCTCGCGGTGGCGGACGTGCACGGGATCGCCGTGGACGACGTCGCGCGCCGCCGCGCCCTGCTCCTCGCCACGGTGCTCGGCGAGAAGGGCGCGCGCGACGTCGAGCGCGCGACCCAGGGCTCCGGCCTCGCGTGGGGCAAGGTCCTGCTCACGAGCATGCCCGCCGGGACGCTGGTCAAGGTGAACAAGGCGCTCGGCAACCGCTTCCTGCGCACGCAGCTCGCCAAGCAGTCCGGCCTCGCGATCGGGCGGCTCGTCCCGTTCGGCGTCGGCGCCGTGGTGGGTGTCGCGGGGGCGCGCGCGCTCGGGCACGGCGTGATCGGCCAGTCCCGGCGCGCGTTCGGTCCGCCGCCGTCGGTGTTCGGGCGGCTCCTGGAGGTCGTGGAGTCACCGGTCGAGGACGCGCCGCCGCGGCTCGTCCCCGTGCCCGACGACGCGGCGGCCCCCCGGCGACGCCGTCGCCTCCTGCCCGGGCGCGGGCGGCGGGATCGCTCCCCCGCGCGCGACGAGGAGTGACGGGCGGCGACGCGGCGCCCCGCCGGGCTCGACCCGTGCGGCGGGTCGCCGTGGCGCGCGAGCTCGACGTCGACGCGTCCGTCGCGTTCGCGTGGGTGGCCGACCCGCGCACGCACCCGCGCTTCATCCCGCTCACCGTCATGGCGACCCCGGCCGCCCGCGGGCCGGAGGTCGGCGACCGCTTCACGATGGTGAGCGGGCCGCGCGTCGGTCGCACCGGGCGGGGCTTCACGGACCGCATGGTCGTCGAGTCGCTCGACCGCCCGTCCGTCGCGGCGGATCGCACCGGGACCACGCGCGTGCGCAAGCTCGGTCCCGTCCTGCTCGGCGACGCGGGGTTCGACGTCGTGCCGCACGGCCGCGGCCGCTGCCGCGTCGTGTGGTGGGAGGAGGCGTACCTCGCCGGCCCGGTCCCCCGGGCGGTGACCGCGCCGCTCGTCGGGCTCGCGCTGCGCGTGATGATGCACGTGTCGCTGCGGCGCCTCGAGGCCCGCCTGTCCGCCCACCGCTGACGCAGCCGCCCGCCGCCGGGTGTCTCGGCATCTCTCGCCCCGAGACGCGCCGAACCCGGGGTCGCGGGTCACCAACCTGCGCTGGTGGCACGCAACCCCGGGTTCGGCGGGGTCGGCGAGGTCAGGCGGTCGGCCCGTCCTCGACCGGGGCGTCCTCGACGGGCGCGTCCGACGACGCGGGGTCGCCCGCGTCGGTCACGACCGGGCCGGCGAGGATCAGGTAGAGCTCGCGGCGCGTGCGCTCGAGGAGCTCCGCCGCGGCCTTCGCCTGCTCGTCGGTGCCCGTGCGGGCGACCTGGTGGACCGCGGCCGCGACGGTCTCGACGCCCGCACGCAGCTCGCGCCGCGAGCGGCCGCCGCGGCCGGCGGCGTCGGCGAACGGGTCGCCCAGCTCGGCGGCGTGCTCCGCGACGTACGCGGTGCCCGCCTCGGTGAGCGTCGCGAGGCGACGCCCGCCGTCGGCCGAGAGCTCGACGAGCCCCTCGTCCTGGAGCAGGTTCAGCGCCGGGTAGACCGCGCCGGGGCTCGGGCGCCACTGGCCCTCGCTCCGCTCGGCGATCTCCTGGATGACCTGGTAGCCGTGCATGGGCTGCTCGGCGAGGAGCAGCAGGACGGCGGCGCGGACGTCGCCGCGACCGGCGCGGCCGGGGCCGCGACCGCCGTGGCGGCGGCCGCCGTGGCCCGGGCCGAACCCGGGACCGCCGGGGCCGCCGGGACCGAATCCGGGGCCGAAGCCCCGCCCGCCGTCGGCCGGGCCGCCGAACCCGCGGCCACCGCCGCGGCGCGCGCCGCCCCGACCACGGCCGGAGGGGCCGTCGCCGCGGAACCAGGCCGCGTCGTCGGGCACGGGCGGGAAGCCGTCACGACGACGGCGGCCGGGCCGCGGCCCGGGGCGCTCGCCCAACGGCTGGGACATGTTCTGGACGTTCTCCGGGGTGCTGCCCCGGTGCTGGTGTGCGTAGCTCATGGGATGTGTCTCCTGTGTTCGTGGGGCTCCGGGTGATCCGCGGAGCGGTGGCGGGCCGGTGCGGCCTCGCGGTGGTCGCGAGCCGCGTCTCGGGCTCAGCGATACGGTAACGATATATCTATAGAATATCGCTGTCAACACCCTGGGTAAGAGCGCGTCGTCCCAGGACGCGCCCGGGTCGCGGACGTACGCTGGCATCCAGCAGCCAACCGGCAGCCCACCAGCAGCACCGGACGCCTCCCGCGTCCGGCCACCACCCGGGCCGCACCACCCCGGCAGGCCCGGCTCCCGCGAGGAGGCGGCGATGCGCCCAGGCAAGCCCCGGCACTACCTCATGTGCCGGCCCACGTACTTCACCGTGAGCTACGAGATCAACCCGTGGATGGACCGGCGGACGCCGGTCGACACCCCGCTCGCGGTCGCCCAGTGGGAGCGCCTGCGCGACACCTACCGCGACCTCGGCCACACCGTCGAGACGATCGACCCCGTCCCGGGTCTGCCGGACATGGTCTACGCCGCGAACGGCGCGACCGTCGTCGACGGCCTCGTCTACTCCGCGCGCTTCACGCACCCCGAGCGCGGGCCCGAGGGCCCCGCCTACCTCAAGTGGTTCGCCGACCACGGCTACGTCACCCACCTCGCCGAGCACGTCAACGAGGGCGAGGGCGACCTCCTCGTGGCGGGCGACGTCGTGCTCGCCGGGACGGGCTTCCGCACCGACCGCGCCGCGCACGCCGAGGCCGCGGCGCTGTGGGGGCGCGAGGTCGTGACGCTCGAGCTCGTCGACCCGCGCTTCTACCACCTGGACACCGCGCTCACGGTGCTGCGCGGGGACTCCGGGGCCATGTCGGGCGTCCGGGCGCCCGACGGCGGCGCGCACCCCGGCCTCACCGGCCCGCCGCCCGTGGACGTCGTCTACTACCCGCCCGCGTTCTCGCCCGCGGCGCAGGAGGTGCTGCGCGAGCGGTACCCCGACGCGCTCCTCGCGACCGAGGAGGATGCCGTCGTCCTGGGCCTCAACGCGGTGAGCGACGGGACGCACGTCGTGCACGCGCCGCGCGCCCAGCGGTTCGCCGCCGCGCTGCGCGAGCGCGGCTACGAGACGCTCGCGGTCGACACGTCCGAGCTGCTGCGCGGGGGCGGCGGCGCCAAGTGCTGCACGCTCGAGATCCGCGAGATGGCTCCCGGGTCGCGCGGCGCGGACCCGGGGAGCGCGTCGTGACCGCGCAGGACGTCCGCCCGGTCGCCGGGCCCGCGGACGAGACGCCGCGCGACGCGCTCGCGCACAACTACCACCCGCTGCCCGTGACGGTCGCGACCGCCGAGGGGTCGTGGGTCACCGACGTCGACGGGCGCCGCTACCTCGACTTCCTCGCGGGCTACTCGGCCCTCAACTTCGGGCACCGGCACCCCGCGCTCGTCGCGGCCGTGACCGCGCAGCTCGGGCGCGTCACGCTCACGTCGCGCGCGTTCGACCACGACCTCCTGCACCCGTTCGCCGCCGCGCTCGCCGCGCTCGTCGGGCCGCTCACCACCGGCGGGCCCGACTCCCTCGTGCTCCCGATGAACACCGGCGCCGAGGCGGTCGAGACCGCGGTCAAGACCGCGCGCAAGTGGGGGTACGACGTCAAGGGCGTGCGCCCGGGAGCGGCGACGATCGTCGTCGGCACCGGGAACTTCCACGGCCGCACGACGACGATCGTGTCGTTCTCCGACGACGAGGACGCGCGCCGCGGGTTCGACCCGTACACGCCGGGCTTCCGCCTCGTGCCGTACGGCGACGTCGACGCCGTCGCGGCCGCGATCGACGACACGACCGTCGCGGTGCTGCTCGAACCGGTGCAGGGCGAGTCGGGCGTGGT
>JAQSXO010000215.1 GCA_029256625.1 Cellulosimicrobium sp.
CACCTAGACTCGGGCCCATGCGCCTGCTGTTCGCCGGGACCCCGGATACCGCGGTCCCGTCCCTCGACGCCCTCCTCGACTCCCGCCACGACGTCGTCGCCGTCCTCACGCGCGCCGACGCGCCGTCGGGCCGGGGACGGCGCCTGACCCCGAGCCCCGTCCGCGTCCGCGCCGAGGAGGCCGGGATCCCCGTGATCACCGACCGCCCCCGCGGCGAGGGGTTCCTCGCGCGCCTGGCCGAGCTCGACGTCGACGCGGCGCCCGTCGTCGCGTACGGGGAGATCCTGCGCCCCGACGTGCTCGCCGTGCCGCGCCACGGGTGGGTCAACCTGCACTTCTCCGTCCTGCCCGCCTGGCGCGGCGCGGCGCCCGTGCAGCGCGCGATCATCGCCGGCGACGAGGTCACGGGTGCCACGACCTTCCTCATCGAGGAGGGCCTCGACTCCGGCCCCACGCTCGGCACCACGACGGAGACCATCCGCCCCCGGGACACCGCGGGCGACCTCCTGGGCCGTCTCGCCGTGTCCGGCGCGGGGCTCCTCGTCGCGACGCTCGACGCGCTCGAGGACGGGACCCTGCGCCCGCAGCCCCAGCCCGCCGACGGCGTCTCGCACGCGGCCAAGCTCACGACCGCCGACGCCGAGGTCCGCTGGGACCACCCGGCGCTCGCGGTCGACCGCCTCGTGCGCGGCTGCACCCCGGCCCCCGGGGCGTGGACCACCCTTCCCGGCGCCGACGGCGCCCTCGCCCGCCTGGGGCTCGGGCCTGTCACCCCGCGTCCCGACGTCCTCGACCTGACGCCCGGGCAGGTGCGGGCCGGGAAGAAGGAGGTGCTCGTCGGCACCGCGACGCACGCCGTCCAGCTCGGGGACGTCGCACCCGTGGGCAAGAAGCAGATGGCCGCCGCCGACTGGGTGCGCGGGGCCCGCCTCCCCGAGGATCTCGTGCTCGGCGCGGAGGTCGCGCGATGAGGGGCGGCACGCCCGCGAGCCGCGACCGCGACGACGCTGACCGTCGGGCGACCGGCGGACCGAACGCACGTTCGAACGATCGACCGAACGAGCCCGGGGGAACCGGACGCAGCTCGAACGCGCGTTCGAACGCACGGAGAGCGACGAGCGGCAGCGGTTCGAACGTCCGTTCGAATGCATCAGGAGGCGACCGGGGCCGGCACGACGACGACGAGCGCCGCGACTCCCGCGGCCGCCAGCGCGGCGCCGCTCGCTCCCGCGGCGAGGCGTCCCGCAGCTCGAGCGCCCCCTCCCAGCGGCGCAAGGGCACCGACCCCGCCCGCGCCGTCGCGTTCGACGTCCTGCGCCAGGTGGACGGCTCCGACGCCTACGCCAACCTCGTCCTGCCGCCCCTCCTGCGCGAGCGCGGCATCCGCGGCCGCGACGCCGGGTTCGCCACCGAGCTCGCCTACGGCACCCTGCGCCTGCGCGGCCGCTACGACGCCGTCCTCGCGCTCTGCCTCGACCGGCCCCTCGACCGCCTCGACGCCCCCGTCCTCGACGTCCTGCGCCTCGGCGCCCACCAGCTCCTCGGCATGCGCGTCCCCCAGCACGCCGCCGTGTCCGAGACGGTCGGGCTCGCGCGCGAGCGCACCGGCGCCGGCAGCGCCCAGCTCGTCAACGCCGTCCTGCGCCGCGTCGCCCGCACCCCCCTCGACGACTGGCTCACGACCCTCGCCGACGACGCCCCCGACGACCTCGCGGCGCTCGCGGCCACCCAGAGCCATCCCGTGTGGATCGCCCGCGCCCTGCGCGACGCGCTCGCGGGCAACGGCCGGCCCGTCGCCGAGCTCGACGCGCTCCTCGCCGCCGACAACGACGCCCCGCGCGTCACGCTCGTCGCCCGCCCCGGGCTCGCCGACCCCGACGAGCTCTCCGGCGGCGACGACCGCGTGACGCCCGCCCGCTGGGCCCCTACCGCGCTGCGCCTCGAGGGGGGCGACCCTGCCGCGTACTCCGCCGTCCGCGACGGGCGCGCGGGCGTCCAGGACGAGGGCAGCCAGCTCGTCGCCCTCGCGCTCGCCGCGGCGCCCCTCGCCGAAGACGACGGTGGCACGCCCGGCGCGGACGCGCGCTGGCTCGACCTGTGCGCCGGCCCCGGCGGCAAGGCCGCGCTCCTCGCGGCGCTCGCGGCCGAGCGCGGCGCACGCCTCGTCGCCAACGAGGTCCAGCCCCACCGGGCGCGCCTCGTGGAGAAGGCGCTCGCCGCCGTCCCCGCCGACGCCGTGGAGGCCGTCCGCACCGGCGACGGGCGCGCCGTCGGGCAGGACGAGCCGGGCGCCTACGACCGCGTGCTCCTCGACGCCCCCTGCACCGGGCTGGGGGCGCTGCGCCGTCGCCCCGAGTCCCGCTGGCGCCGCACCCCTGCCGACCTCGCGACGCTCACCGGGCTCCAGCGCGAGCTCCTCGACTCCGCCCTCGACGCCGTCCGGCCCGGGGGAGTGGTCGGGTACGTCACGTGCTCGCCGCACCTCGCCGAGACCCAGGTCGTCGTGGGCGACGTGCTGCGCCGCCGCGACGACGTCGAGCTCCTCGACGCTCCCGCCGTCGTGCGCCGCGTCGTGCGGCCCGAGGCGCGGGACGCCATCGAGCTCGGTGACCGGCAGGACGTCCAGCTCTGGCCGCACGTCCATGGCACCGACGCCATGCACCTGACGCTCCTGCGCCGGACGGTGTGACAGCGCAGCATCCGGGCGTATGTCGGTATATCTCGACAACAGGAACGTGTCGGAGTAACCTGACGTCAGTGCGTGTCAGGGAATCCTGACGCCGCAGCATGCGCCCCGCGCACCGACGGCAGGAGAGCGAGCATGGCCGACACCTGGACCACCCCGCGAAGCCCCCGCGACCTCGGCGCCTACCTCAGCCGCGTCCGCCGGGCCCGAGGGCTCACGCAGGCACAGGTCGCCGACGAGCTCGGCATCACCCGCCAGTACCTCTCCGAGCTCGAGAACGGCGTCGAGAACCTCTGGGTCCAACGACTCTTCGAGCTCCTCGACACCCTCGACGTCGACCTGCGACTCCAGGAACGCCGATGACCACCGTCACCGCCTGGCTCTACGGCACCCCCGTCGCGACCCTCGCACCCGCCAGCCTGCGCACTGCCGACGGCACGCCCCGCGTCACCCTCACCTGGACCGCCGACGCCCTCGACCGCTGGGGACACGACGCCCGCGTCCTGTCCCACCTGCTCCCCGTCACCCCACCCGACGAGCCCTCGCCCCACCCCGCGCGCGTCGCCGCCTGGCTCGACGGACTCCTCCCCGAAGGCCGCACGCGCGACGCCATGGCCATCGACGCCGGCATCGACCCCGACGACGCCCTCGCCTTCCTCGTCCACTACGGCCACGACACCGCCGGCGCCGTCCTCCTCGCGCCCGAAGGGCAGCCCCTTCCCACCCCCGGCACCCCCGAACGACTCGACGACGCCGCCGTCGCGCGCCTCCTGCGCGCCGCCGTCGCCCGCAGCGGGGGAGAAGGACGCACCGACCACCTCACCAGCTCCCTGCCCGGCATGGAACCCAAGATCACCCTCCTCCACGACGAGCACGGCTGGGCCCGCCCCCACGGCACCGCGCCCACCACCCACATCCTCAAGGTCGCCCGCCCCTCCGACTCACCCACCGCCGACCTCGTCAACACCGAAGCAGCCGCCCTCGACCTCGCCCGCCGCGTCGGCCTCACCACCGTCGACGCCCACGTCACCGAGCTCGACGGCGAACGCGCCATCGTCGTCACCCGCTACGACCGCGTCCCCGACCCCACCGACCCCAGCGGCACCGCACGCCTCCACCAGGAAGACGCCGCCCAGGCCCTCGGCATCAACACCCGCGACCCCGAACGCAAGTTCCAGCACGGACGCCGCTTCCCCTCCCTCGCCGCCATCGCCCGCACCCTCCGCGACGACGGCACCCGCCCCGACCCCCTCCTCGCCCTCACCACCTTCAACCTCGCCATCGGCAACACCGACGCCCACGCCAAGAACATCTCCGTCCTCCGCCACGCCGACGGCACCGTCCGCCTCGCCCCCGCCTACGACGTCTCCATGCACCTGCACCACGACCACGCCTCCCGCGTCTTCGCCATGGACGTCGCCGCCGAACGCGACATGGACCGCCTCACCGCCGACCACCTCGTCACCGAGGGCACCACCTGGGGACTGCCCCGACGCCGCGCCCAGCGCGCCGTCGCGCAGACCCTCGACGGCCTCCTCGCGGCGCTCGCGGACATCGACCGCGACGCCCACCCCGGCGTCGGCCGCCACGCCTGGCGCACGGTCGAGCAGCGCACGACCGACCTCCGCCGAGGCCTCGTGGCGTGAGCGTCGCCCTGGTGGGGGCCGAGCATGCGGTTGCTGCTCGTCCTGGGCGCCTGACGGCCGGTGGCCTCATGCTCGGCGCCGCTCGGTAGCGACGGCGGGGGAGCAGCGGCTCAGAGGGAGCGTTGGAGGAGGATCGTGTCGACCCAGCGGCCGTGCTTGAAGCCGACGGCGGTCAGGCGGCCTGCCTCGACGAAGCCGAAGCGGCGGTGGAGGGGGAGCGAGCCGGCCGCCTCGGGCACGTCGGCGACCACCGAGACGACCTGCCGCACGCCGGCCGACGAGCACGCGTCGAGGAGCGTGGCGAGCAGGGCGGTGCCGACGCCGCGCCCGGCGTGGGCGGGGTCGAGGTAGATCGTGTCCTCGGCGGTGTGCCGGTACGCGGGCTTCGGGCGCCAGGCGGACGCGTACGCGTAGCCCGCGACGACGACGCTCCCCCTGGAGCCCGGCCCTGCAGGAGCCGAGACCTCGGCGACGAGGAACGGCAGGCCTCGCGCGGTGATGTCGTCGAGCTTGCGCTGCCACGCCGGGACGTCCCACACCTCCTCCTCGAACGTCACGCACGTGTCGCGGACGAACGGGGCGGCGATCTCGGCGACGCGCGCGAGGTCGTCCGCGGTGGCGGGTCGCACCGTGACGGCCGGTCGCTCCCCGGTCGACGCGGCTGGTGCGTCCGACGGGGCGGTCGGTCCGGGGGAGGGGAGGGTGCTCACGGGACGAGCCTACGAGCGCAGGCGACGGGCGGGACGCGCCCTAGGCTGGGGCCCATGGCAGCCCTCATCGCACCGAGCATCCTGTCCGCCGACTTCGCGAACCTCGAGCGCGACCTGAACGCCATCTCGACCGCGGACTACGCGCACGTCGACGTGATGGACAACCACTTCGTGCCGAACCTCACGCTCGGGCTGCCGGTCTTCGAGCGTCTGGCGCAGGTGTCACCGATCCCGATCGACGCGCACCTCATGATCGAGGACCCGGACCGCTGGGCGCCGGCGTACGCGGAGGCCGGGGCGGCGTCCGTCACGTTCCACGCCGAGGCCGCCGCTGCCCCTGTGCGGCTCGCACGCGAGCTCCGGCGTCTGGGCTCCCGGGCGGGCCTCGCGCTGCGCCCTGCGACGCCGGTAGAGCCGTTCCTGGACCTCCTGGCGGAGGTCGACATGATCCTCGTCATGACGGTCGAGCCGGGCTTCGGCGGGCAGTCCTTCATCGACGGGACGCTCCCCAAGATCCGGCGGGCGCGCGAGGCCGTGAGCGAGTCCGGTCTGGACGTGTGGATCCAGGTCGACGGGGGAGTGTCGCGCTCGACGATCGAGCGGGCGGCCGACGCAGGGGCGAACGTCTTCGTCGCGGGGTCGGCGGTGTACGGGGCGGAGAGCGTGCCGGGCGAGATCCAGGCGCTGCGCGAGCTGGCGGAGGCCTCGGCGCACGCCCACTGACGACCGACCCGAGAAGGAGCCCGAGCAGAGGGCTCCTTCTCTCGTACCGATAAAAATAGTGTGCCAAGCGACCGTCACCAACCCCACCGACCCGACACAGCTCACCACCAAGCACGGAGAAGCGGGGTAGCCCGGTTCACGTTCGCTCGACGGGCGGACGTGTCGGTCCCGAGGAATGCGCGAGTAGCATGCTCGGTTGAAAGCAGCAGTACGCACGAACGTGCTCCGGGGTCGGTGCAATTCCGAGCCGGCGGTGACAGTCCGCGACCCGCGCCCACGCGCGGTTGACCTGGTGGAACTCCAG
>JAQSXO010000216.1 GCA_029256625.1 Cellulosimicrobium sp.
CCGGGCGGCGACTAGGGTGGCGGCGTGAGCGAGACGCCCCTGCTGGTCCGCGACGTGCCCGAGGAGGCGCTCCTCGCCCGGATCTTCCCCCTGCTGCCCACCGCGCCGACCACCCTCGTCGGGCCGGGGGACGACTGCGCCGTCGTCGCGGCGCCCGACGGCCGCTACGTCGTGTCGACCGACGTCCTCGTCGAGGACCGGCACTTCCGCCGGCGCTGGTCCACCGGGTACGACGTCGGCTGGCGGGCCGCGGTGCAGAACCTCGCCGACGTGGTGTCCATGGGTGCGCGCCCCGCGGCCCTCGTCGTCTCGCTCGTCATGCCGGGCGACCTGCCCGTCGACTGGGTCACAGGCCTCGCGCGCGGGCTCGCCGACGCGTGCACGCCCCTCGGGGCCGCGGTCGTCGGCGGGGACCTCTCCGGCGGTGACCAGGTCGTCGTCGCCGTGACCGTCCACGGGGACCTCGAGGGCCGCCACCCCGTGCTGCGCTCGGGCGCCCGGCCGGGGGACGTCGTCGCGCTCGCGGGGATGCTCGGGCGCTCCGCCGCGGGCCTCGCGCTGCTCGACGCGGGCCGGCCGGACGTCGACGACGCGCTCGTCGCCGCCCACCTGCGCCCCGACCCCCCGCTCGCGGCGGGGCCCGTGGCCGCCGACACCGGCGCGACGGCCATGATGGACGTGTCGGACGGGCTGCTGCGGGACGCGGGCAGGATGGCCCGGGCGAGCGGCGTCGTCCTGGACCTCGACCCTGCAGCTCTGGTAACCGACCGTGACCGCTTGCGCGCAGCGGCCTCGGCACTGGAGGACGCAGCGGGAACCACGCCCGACGACCGTGTCGGCGGGTGGGTGCTGTCCGGCGGCGAGGACCACGCGCTGCTGGTCACGTTCCCTGCCGACGTCCAGCTGCCCGACGGGTTCCGGGTGATCGGTACCGTGCGCCCCGCGGACGGCGACCGCGCGGGCGTGCGGGTCGACGGGGCCGTCGCGCACCGCGCGACCGGGTGGGACCACTTCCGCGCCTGAGCGCGGCGGTCAGCCCCGGCGGTAGCGGACGGCGGTGAGGTCCTTGCCGCCGATGTCGTCGCGGCGCTCGACGCCGTCCGGCGTGAAGCCGTGGCGGCGGTAGAAGCGACGGGCGCGCTCCGCGTCCTCGAGGACCCAGAGCGTCACGGTCGTGCCCGGGCGGACCTCGCCGAGCATGGTGCGCATGAGGTCGCGCGCGACGCCCCGCCCCCAGGACTCGGGGTCGAGGTAGATGGCATAGATCTCGAGGTCACCCGGCTCGGCGTCCTCGTCGCGGCTCGGGCCGAGCGTCGCGAAGCCGATCGTGCGACCGTCCGCGTCGGCGAGCCAGGTGCGGGCGCCCGCGGTGGCGAGGCTCTGGACCCAGTGCTTCTCGCGCTGGTCGTGGTCGAGCGAGGCCAGGTACTCGTCGGGGACGATGCCTGCGTACGCGCCCCTCCACGACGCGATGTGCACGGCCGCGATGGCGCTCGCGTCCGCGGGAGCGGCCGGGCGGATGGTTACCTCGCTCAGTTCCGTCACCATGCACAAAGACTGCCACCGAGGCGAAGATCCGCCAAACCGGTTTGTCCTGATCTTCAGGAGATCTCCGCATCTCGGAGGCCGCGGACGGACCTGTCGTCGGCGCAGACGACGAGAGCGCCTGCCGGGATCCGGCAGACGCTCTCGTCAGGTCTCGCGATGCTCAGGCGGGGCGGGTGACCTTCCCGGCCTTGAGGCAGGAGGTGCAGACGTTGAGACGCTTGGGCGTCCCCGCGACCACGGCGCGCACGCGCTGGATGTTCGGGTTCCAGCGGCGCTTCGTGCGGATGTGGGAGTGCGAGATGCTGTGCCCGAAGCCCGGGCCCTTGCCGCAGACGTCGCAGTTGGCAGCCACGGTTTCTCCTGATCGTCGTGCACGTCGCGCACGCAGCGGCGACGTCCTGAATGGTCTGTAGGGTGTCGCGCCCGGTGTTCCTCGGCGGCTCCTCGACGGTGTCGAGGGCGCGCGAAGCACCCGGGCAACCTCGTCAGGGTAGCCGATCCGGGGGCCTGAGCTCAAACCGGGTGCTCGTCACACCCGCCGGCCGCCCCCACGGCCCACCGTGCGCCTCGACGGCTCGCGCGGTTGACTACCGTGGTCCCGACGGCCCGCCGTGCCGTCCGACCGTCAGGCCGCCCGGCCGGGTCGCCCCCGAGCGCGAGGAGCCGGTCCGACGTGAGCCCCGGAGCCGACGTGGTCGACGCCGCCGTCGTCGTCGCGTGGGGCCGCGGGGGCGTCCGCGCGCTCGGCGCCGCGCGCGAGGCGCTCGACCGCGTGAACGTCTTCCCGGTCGCGGACGCGGACACCGGCACCAACATGTATCTCACGCTCCTCGACGCCGTCCGTGCGCTGCCCGCCGACGCCGGAGCGGGAGCCCGCTCCGACGAGGGCACGTCCGGCGGTGCCGGCGACCTGCTCGTGCGCCTGGCCCGCGGCGCGCTCGTCGGGGCGCGCGGCAACTCGGGCGTCATCCTCAGCGAGTACCTGCGCGGCCTCGCCCTGGAGCTCGCCGAGCACCGGACCGTCACCGGCCCGGCCCTCGCCGCAGGCCTCGACCGTGCCGCCCGCACCGCACGCGGCGCGGTCGCCCGCCCCGCACCCGGGACGATCCTCACGGCCGCCGACGCCGCGGCGCGGGCGGCCGCGACCGCGGCGGCCGCGTCGACGACGGGCGGGATCCTGCCCGTCGTCGTCGCCTCCGCGGCCCGCGACGGGGCGCGTGCCGCGGCGCGGCGCAGCACCGGCGAGCTGGACGCGCTCGCCCGGGCGCAGGTGCTGGACGCCGGGGCCCTCGGCCTGGTGCTCGTCCTCGGCGCTCTCGTCGCGGCGCTCGACGCCCACGACCCCGGAGCCGACGACCTCGAGGCCTCCGCCCCGGCCGTCGGGCCCGTCGCGTCCGACGACGCCGGGCCCGCGGGGGCGGGCGTGTCGGAGGTGCTCGGCATGATGACCGGCATGGTGCCGGTCCCGGGCTCGCCCGGGGAGTCGAGCACCGGATCGCGGGCCGGGCACGAGGGGGGCGAGTTCGAGGTGATGTACGTCGTCGACGTCCCCGTGGGCGGTGCGTCGCGCCCTGCCGGCGGCCGGCCCGACCAGGACCCCGCCGAGCTGCTCCGCGAGGAGCTCGCGCGGGTCGGCGACTCCGTCGTCGTGGTGGGCGGGCCGGGCGACCGCGGCTCGGGCCTCTGGCAGGCCCACGTCCACACGGACGACCCGATGGCCGCGCTCGCGGTCGGCCGGGCCGCGCTCGCGACGGTGCGGTCGGAGCGGGACGACCACGAGGGCGCCACGCCCGCCTCGACGGGGGACGACGTCGCGCTGCGCCAGGTGCGGGTCCGGCACCTTCCTGGGCCCCACGAGCACGGGCACGCGCCGGACGCCGCGGCCGACGGGGGGCACGGCGCCGGAGCGGTCGCGCACCGGGGCGCCGAGGGCCCGGGCCTGGTCGCGGTGACCACGGCGCCCGGGCTCGTCGCCGACCTCGCCCGGGCGGGCGCCGTCGTGCTGCTGCGCGAGGAGCCCGGGCCCCTCGACCTGTCCGCCCTGCACCGCGTCGGCATCGACGCCCGGGCGGCGCACGTCGCGCTCCTGCCCGGCGCGGACCTCCCGGAGGACGACGTCGCCGCGCTCCGGGCGACGCTGCGCGACGACGGCGTCGAGACGCTCGAGGTGCTGTCGGCGCCGACCGACCTGCACGTCGCGGTCGCGCTCGCTGCCGCGCAGCTCGCGGAGCCGGGCGTCGCGCACCGGCTCGAGGCGGTCCGGTCGGCGCTCGCGGCCGTGCGGGTCGCCCGGGTCGCCACGGCGGGCGTCCCCGGGTCGGAGGCCGCGCGCCTGCTGGGCGACGCGCTCTCCGCGCTCCTTCTGCCGATCCCGGCGCTCGTGACCGTCCTGGCCGACGACGACGTGCCGCACGTGGCCCTCGACGAGCTCGTGGCCGGCGCGACCCGGACCGGTACCGAGGTCGTGCTCCTGCGCTCGGGCCGCGACGGCGGTGCCGTCACGCTCGCGGTCGAGGGGCCGGACGCCGTGGACGACGACACCGTGGAGGGTCGAGGATGAGCGACCGACTGGCCGAGCCGCTGACCCGCGCCGTCGGGGCCCGCAGCGCAGGACCGCTCGCGAAGCTCGGGCTCGAGACCGTCGGGGACCTCCTGCGGCACTACCCGCGGCGGTACGGGGACCCGGGCCGCCTCACGGACCTCGGGGGCCTCGCGCTCGGCGAGCACGTGACGATCGTCGCCCAGGTGCGCAGCGCCACGGTCCGACGCATGCGCAACCGTGCCGGGGCGATCCTCGAGGCCGTCGTCACCGACGGCCCGCAGCAGCTCTCGCTCACCTTCTTCGCCAAGAGCCCCAACGTGCTGCGCTACCACGAGCAGCGGCTCGCCCCGGGCCGCCACGGGCTCTTCACCGGCGTCGTCGGGCTCTACCGGGGCACGCGCCAGCTCACGCACCCGGACTACAAGATCATCGGGGTCGACGACGACGCCGAGGACGCCGAGAGCGCCGTGCTCGAGGCGAGCCGGCCCATCCCCATCTACCCCGCGAGCGCGAGCATCCCGAGCTGGAAGATCCAGCCCGCGGTGCGCACCGTGCTCGACCCCCTGCGCGAGGAGGACGTCCCGGACCCGCTCCCGGACGCCGTCCGTGAGCGGCGCGGGCTCGGGACGCGGCTCGAGGCGCTGCGCGACGTGCACGAGCCCTACGACGAGAAGCAGTGGCGGCGCGGGCGCGACCGGCTGCGGTACGAGGAGGCGTTCGTCCTCCAGGCGGCGCTCGCCCAGCGCCGGGCCCGTGCCGCGGCCGAGCCCGCGACGTCCCGCCCACCCCGCGGGCCGGGGGAACCGAGCATCCTCGCCGACTTCGACGCCGCCCTCCCGTTCACGCTGACGACGGGTCAGCGTGAGGTCGGGGAGGAGATCGCGGCGGACCTCGCGCTCGCGCGGCCCATGCAGCGGCTCCTGCAGGGCGAGGTGGGCTCCGGCAAGACGGTCGTCGCGCTGCGCGCCATGCTCCAGGTGATCGACGCCGGCGGGCAGGCGGCGCTCCTCGCCCCGACCGAGGTGCTCGCCGCGCAGCACGCGCGCACCCTGCGCGCGCTGCTCGGGCCGCTCGCCGAGGGCGGGTTCCTGGGCGGCGCCGAGCACGGGACGCGCGTGGCCCTCCTCACGGGGTCGCTCGGCGCGGGCGCGCGCAAGGAGGCGCTGCTCGACGCCGCGAGCGGCGCGGCGGGGATCGTCGTCGGCACGCACGCCCTGCTGTCCGAGAACGTGCAGTTCGCCGACCTCGGTCTCGTCGTCGTGGACGAGCAGCACCGGTTCGGCGTCGAGCAGCGCGACGCGCTGCGGGCCAAGGCGCGGACGGCCCCGCACCTGCTCGTCATGACGGCCACGCCGATCCCGCGCACCGTCGCGATGACGGTGTTCGGCGACCTCGAGACGTCGTCGCTCACGGAGATCCCGGCCGGTCGCGCCGGCATCACGACCCACGTCGTGCCCGCCGGCAACGAGGCGTGGATGGAGCGCACCTGGGCGCGCGTGCGCGAGGAGGTCGACGCCGGGCACCGCGCGTACGTCGTGTGCGCGCGCATCCACCCGGACGAGCCGGACGCGGACGCGCCGCCGAAGGGGACCGACGACTTCGACGAGGTGCCCGACTTCCTCCTCGACCCCGATGCGCCGGACGCCTCGGACCGCGCGCCGCTGCGCGCCGTGCTCGAGGTCGCGGAGGAGCTGCGCGCGCACCCGCGCCTCGCGGGGCTCGACGTCGGCGTGCTGCACGGGCAGATGGCCCCGGCGGACAAGGACGCCGTGATGGCCGACTTCGCGTCGGGCGCGGTCCAGGTGCTCGTCTCGACGACGGTCGTCGAGGTCGGCGTCGACGTGCCCGAGGCCACCGTCATGGTGGTCCTCGACGCGGACCGGTTCGGCATCTCCCAGCTCCACCAGCTCCGCGGGCGCGTCGGGCGCGGGTCCGCGGCCGGGCTGTGCCTGCTCGTCTCGACGGCGCAGCCGGGCAC
>JAQSXO010000217.1 GCA_029256625.1 Cellulosimicrobium sp.
GTGGCCCGAGCTGGGGTTCGGCGCGGCAGGTGCGGACGGGGCCGGTGCCGCGCCGGGAGTCGCTGTGCTCGACGAGGTCCGGCTCGGTCCGCTCGACGTCACGACCCTCGGCGCGACCGACGCCGGTGCGCTCGGGGCGTGGCTCACGGAGCGGGGGTTCCAGCTCCCCGAGTCGATCCACACCGCGCTCGCGCCGTACGTGAGCGAGGGCTGGTCGTTCGTCGCCGCCCGGCTCGCGCCGGAGGAGGCGGCCGCGTTCGACGGGACGCTGCAGCCCCTGCGCGTCTCGTTCGCGAGCGGCTCGCTCGTCTACCCCATGCGCATGTCCGCCGTCGCGGACGACACCCAGAGCACGCGCACGTACGTGCTCGCCGACCACCGCGTCGACCGCACCGACGCGACCGCGGCCGCGCAGGAGCCCACGGTGCGGTTCGCGGGGCGCGTCGACCCGGCGTCGGTGAGCTCCGACGAGCTCGCCGCGCTCCTGTCCGCCGGCAGCTTCGTCACGTCGCACGAGCAGGTCTTCACCGACCCCGGGACGGAGATCGTCTCCGACTTCGCGTTCGAGCCGGCCGCCGCCGACGTCGCCTACACGCCGACCTATGCGGTCGTGGCCGACAAGCGGATCGGCCCGTTCTTCGCCGGTCCCGTCCTCGCCTTCTCGGGCGTGCTCGCGCTGGCGGCGCTCGTCATCTGGTCGGGCCGACGCCGCCGCGCACCCGCGCCGGCGCTCGCGCCACGGCCGGCGCGCGCCTGACCGTCGCCGCGAGCGGGCGAAACGCGCGCTTCGCCGCGACACGCAGGATTTCTGGGTGTTCCATGGAGGCGAAGCGGGAGGCGACACAGGCCCCAGTCCGCCGGTGAGCCGGCCCGTCACCTAGCACGGGGAGTGACCATGACGACGCAGGACCCGATCCTCACCGCCTTCTCCAGCACCGCGAAGCAGGTCTGGTACTGGCCAGTGCTCCGCGGGGTGCTCGCCATCCTCTTCGGCATCATCGCGCTCGCGTGGCCGGACAAGACCGCGGCCGTGATCATCTGGGTGATCGGCATCTTCGCGGTCGTCGACGGCATCGTCGAGATCATCGAGGGCATCCGGCGCCGCGGCACGGGCAGCGGCACCGCGTTCCTCGTGACCATGGGCGTGCTCAGCCTCGCCGTCGGCATCGTGCTGCTCGTGTGGCCGGGCAAGACCGCGATCGTCCTCACGTGGATCGTCGGGTTCTGGGCCGTCGTCTACGGCCTGTTCCAGACCGTCGCGAGCCTCGACCTGCGCAAGGTCCCCGGCAGCGGATGGGGCTGGGGCGTCTTCGCCGGCATCCTCGGCCTCGTCTTCGGTCTGCTCGTGCTGTTCAACGTCAACGCCGGCCTGGTGTCGATCGTCTGGATCCTCGCGATCTTCGCGATCCTCTGGGGCGTCATGCTCATCGCGTTCGGCGTCCAGATCCGCTCGCTCGGCAGGCAGGCGGGCAAGGCCGCGACGTACTGACGCGCGCACGGGGTTCCGCGCTGTCGAGCACGACATGGGTGTCGTCGTCCGCCGGACAACGACACCCATGTCGTGCTCGACGCCCTCCGGGTCGGGCGCGCGGTCGCCCGGTCAGGCCGGGGTCGCCTCCGCGGCGGCGCGGGCGGCCGCGGGGAAGGCGTCGAGGATGCGGGCCACCGCGGCGTCGTCGTGGGCCGCGGAGACGAACCACGCCTCGAACACCGACGGCGGCAGGCTGACGCCCGCGTCGAGCATCGCGTGGAAAAACGCCCGGTAGCGGAACGTCTCCTGCGCCTGGGCCTGCGCGTAGTCGCGCACCCCGGCGCTCGCGGCGAGCTCGCCGAAGAACACGGAGAAGAGCGAGCCCGCCCGCTGCACGCGGTACGGGACGCCTGCGGCGTCGAGCGCGGAGCCCACGGCCGACGACAGCACGCCCGCGACCTCGTCCACCCGCGCGTACACGGCGTCGTCGGCGAGGCGCAGCGTGGCGAGGCCGGCCGCGACCGCGACCGGGTTCCCGGACAGCGTGCCCGCCTGGTAGACGGGACCGAGGGGCGCGAGCTGGTCCATGACGGTCGCCGGGCCGCCCACGGCGGCGACGGGCATCCCGCCGCCCACGACCTTGCCGAACGTGAACAGGTCGGGCGTGTAGCCGTCCGCGCCCTGGCCGCGCAGCACGGCGTTCTCGAGGCCCCACCAGCCGCTCGGCCCGACCCGGAAGCCCGTGAGCACCTCGTCCAGGACGAGCAGCGCGCCGTGCGCCGCCGTGATGCGGCGCAGTCCCTCGTTGAAGCCCTCCGCGGGCGGGACGACGCCCATGTTCGCGGGCGACGCCTCCGTGATGACGGCCGCGATCTCGGAGCCGCGCTCCGCGAACGCCGCCTCGACGGCCGCGAGGTCGTTGTACGGGAGGACGAGCGTCTCGGCCGCCGTCGCCTCGGTGACCCCGGCCGAGCCGGGCAGGGCGAGCGTCGCGACGCCGGACCCGGCCTCGGCGAGCAGCGCGTCCACGTGCCCGTGGTAGCAGCCGGCGAACTTCACGACGACGTCGCGCCCGGTCACGCCGCGCGCGAGCCGGATCGCGGTCATGGTCGCCTCGGTGCCCGTGGACACGAGGCGGACGCGCTCCGCGGCGGGGACCCGACGGCGGATCTCCTCCGCGAGCTCGACCTCGCCGAGCGTCGGCGCGCCGAACGACAGCCCGCGGGCCGCCGCCTCCTGGACCGCCCCCACGACGTCCGGGTGCGCGTGACCGAGCAGCGCCGGGCCCCACGAGCACACGAGGTCCACGTACTCGCGCCCCGCGACGTCGGTGACGTAGGGGCCGCGGGCCGAGGCCAGGAACCGCGGGTCGCCGCCGACGGACCCGTAGGCGCGCACGGGCGAGCTCACCCCGCCCGGGAGCACGCCCTGCGCGCGCACGAACGCGGCGTGGTTGTCCGCCCCGCCCGCGCCTGGCGCGCCGAACAGCGCCGCGTTCTCCGCCTGGACGGCCTCCGCCGTCCCGAAGCCTCCGGTGTCCGTCATGCCCGCGTCCTTCCGTCGTTCTCGTCGAGCCAGCCCGCGAGCTCCGTCGCCCAGTAGGTGAGGATCACGTCCGCGCCGGCGCGCTTGATGCCCAGCACCGACTCCGTGATCGCGCCGCGCCGGTCGATCCAGCCGTTCGCGGCGGCGGCCTCGATCATCGCGTACTCGCCCGACACCTGGTACGCCGCGACCGGCACGGGCGACATCTCCGCGACCGCGGCGAGCACGTCCAGGTACGACCCGGCGGGCTTGACCATGACCATGTCCGCGCCCTCGGCCAGGTCGAGGTCGGCCTCGCGCAGGCCCTCGCGCGCGTTGCCCGCGTCCATCTGGTACGTGCGGCGGTCGCCCTGGAGCGCCGAGTCCACGGCCTCGCGGAACGGCCCGTAGAACGCGCTCGCGTACTTCGCGGAGTAGGCGAGGATGCCCACGTCGTCGAACCCCGCGGCGTCCAGAGCCTCCCGGATCACGCCGACCTGGCCGTCCATCATCCCGGACGGCGCCACGACGTCCGCGCCCGCGCGCGCCTGCGCGACGGCCATCGACGCGTAGCGGTCGAGCGTCGCGTCGTTGTCGACGACGACGCCACCGTCGCGACCGTCGGCCAGCACGCCGCAGTGCCCGTGGTCGGTGAACTCGTCGAGGCACGTGTCGGCCATGACGACCGGTCCGCCGCCGGCGTGCTCGCGCGCCGCCTCGACCGCGATCCGGATGCCGCGCTGCAGGATGCCGTCCTCGGCGTCCGCCTGCGTGCCGGTCGCGTCGCGCTCGGCGGGGATGCCGAACAGCATGACGCCGCCGACCCCCCCGCGCGCGGCGTCGCGCACGGCGTCCGCGAGCGTCGCCTCCGTGTGCTGCACGACGCCCGGCATCGACGAGATCGGGCGCGGCTCGTCCAGACCTTCCTTGACGAACAGCGGCAGCACGAGGTCCGACGCGTGCACGCGCGTCTCGGTGACGAGCCTGCGCACGCGCGGGCTCGTGCGCAGGCGGCGCGGCCGGTGGTGGCCGACGGGAAGCTGGTGGGTCACGAGGGATCTCCTTCGTCGGTCGGGTCGACGGCGTCGGTCGGGTCGGCGGCAAGGGGTGTGGCCGGGTCGCCCGACAGGACGGTGGTGAGCGCGGTGGCGAGCGCGGAGTCGGTCGGACGCGCGGCGACCGCGTCGAGCCGCAGCCCGACGGCGCGCGCCGTCCGCGCGGTCGGGTCGCCGATCGCGACGCCCGCGACGTCGTCGCGCGGGCCGAGCTGCCGTGCGACCTCGCGCGCGACGCTCCCCGAGGTCAGCACGACGGCGTCCACCTCACCCGCGTGCCAGGCCGCGACGACCTCCGGCGCGAGCGCGTGCGTGACGGTGCGGTAGACGGTGACGACGTGCGGGACGTACCCGAGGTCGTGCAGGCCGTCGTGCATCGTCGGCGCGGCGAGGTCCCCCTGCGGCAGGAGTACCAGGCCTCTACCTCGCGAGGTAGAGCCCTGGTTAGCCGAGGTAGAGGCCTGGTTCGGCGAGGTAGAGGTGTGGTCGGTCGAGGCGAGGGCAGCGAAGGCGGTGACGAGGCCGCGGGCCGAGTTCTCGGTCGGCTCGAGGTCGACCTGGATGCCGACGGCCTCGAGGGCGCGATGGGTCGCGGGGCCGACGGCGGCCCAGCGGGACCGGCGGGCGGCGTCGCCCAGGTCGACGCCCTGGCGGGCGGCGCTCGCGACGAGCTCGTCGATCGCGTTGACGCTCGTCACGACCACCCAGGCGAAGTCTCCGTGCGCGAGGCGGGCGACGGCGCCGTCCACAGGGGCGGCGTCCTCGACCCGGGCACGCTCGATCGCGGGGCTGACGAGGACGCGCGCGCCGGCGTCGCGGAGCGTCGCCGCGAGCCCGGCGGCGCGCTCGGGCGCGCGCGGGACGAGGACCGTGCGGCCGGCGAGCGGTGCGACGTCGGAGCGTGGGCTCGGCGCCGGTCTGGTGGCCTCGGCGTCGCCGCGCGTGCTCGTCCGCGCGGGCGGGGGCGGCACGACGGGCGCGGGACCGCGGGACGGGTCGCGCAGGGGGCCCGGGGTCATTCCGCCTCGCCGCGGTAGCCGCCGTCGCGAAGCTGCTCGCGCGCGGTCTCGACGGCACGGTCCGGCGACGGGGCGGCGTCGGCGGCCGGGGCGGTTCCCGTCGCCGACCCGGCCGACCCGGCTCCGGTCTCGCGGAGCGGGGCGAGGCGCGCGGCGCCGTCGGCGAGGAGCGCGTCGGCGACGCGCACGCCGAGCCCGCGGGCGGCGTCGTCCCGCGCGTCCTGCGACGACGCGCCGACCGGGACGGTGGCGCGGCCCGAGTGCGTGAGCTGCTCGGCGCCGTCGACCCGGGCGACGACGGCCGTCAGCACGACCTCGCCGTCCTCGACCAGGGCGTGCGCGCCGACGGGTGCGGCGCAGCCGGCCTCGAGGCGAGCGAGCAGCGACCGCTCGGCGAGCACGGCGAGGCGCGTCGGCTCGTGGTCGAGGTCGTGCAGGGCGCGCGCGAGCACGGGGTCGTCGAGCGACGACGTGCGCACCTCCACCGCGAGCGCGCCCTGCCCGGCGGCGGGCGCCATGATCGCGGTGTCGACGACCTCGGACACCGCGTCGAGCCGACCGAGCCGCGCGAGTCCCGCATAGGCGAGCACGACGGCGTCGAGGTCGGCGTCCGGGCCGAGCGCGCGGGCCAGGCGGGTGTCGACGTTGCCGCGGATGTCCACGACGTCGAGGTCGGGCCGCACGGAGCGGAGCTGCGCGGCCCGGCGTGGGGACCCGGTGCCCACGCGCGCACCGCGCGGGAGCGTCGCGATCGTGAGGCCGCCACGCGCGCACAGCACGTCGCGCGGGTTCTCGCGCTCCGGCGTGACGACGGTCAGGCCGGGGGCGGGCTCGGTCGGCAGGTCCTTGAGCGAGTGGACGGCGACGTCGCAGCGGCCGTCGAGCAGCGCCTCGCGCAGCGCGGTGACGAACACGCCGGTGCCGCCCATCTGGGCGAGCGACCCGGTGAGGACGTCGCCGTCGGTGCG
>JAQSXO010000218.1 GCA_029256625.1 Cellulosimicrobium sp.
ACGCCGGGCGGGAGCGCCTGGGCCCCCGTCGCGACGCCCTGCGCGAGCTGCCGCATCATGTCGAGGTCGAAGAACCCGGCGGCGAACGACGGCCCGATCATCGCGGCCATGCCGGCCCACTGCATCCACGGGTTGTCGAGGTAGAGCTCGCCGTAGTACGTGTAGACGCCCTCGATGATCTCGCGGTTGGCCGACGCCCCGGCGGACGGGTCCCAGTCGGCGAAGTCGAAGCCCGCCTCGCCCGCGGCGACGCGGGTCCAGTGCGCGACGGCGAGGTCGGAGAACCCCGCGGAGTCGGGGTCGACGCCGAGCCGCACGAGCTGCGCGTAGAGCGCGGCGACCTGGGCGTCCGTCGCGTTCGCGAGCCACTCCGCGCGCTCGCTCGCGTCCATCGCGGCGTACTCGCCGGGGGTCGGCGTGGGGACGGTCGGCTGCTGGCCGCCCGGCCCCGACGCAGGGCCGCCGCCCGGGCCGCCCGAGGCGCCGCCGCCGTCGCTGCTCGCGGACTCCTGCTGGTCCGCGTCGGCGGCGAGCTGGTCGGCCGCGGTGTCGAGGAGGGTCGCGGTGGCGGCGAGCGAGGGGCCGAGGCTCGCGGCCCAGTCGTCGCGGAACTCCGCGGCGTCGGGGCCCTCCCAGCGGGTCGCGGCGTCGACGACGGACGTCACCTGCGCGCGGTGGGCACGCAGCGCGTCGGCACCCGTCCGCAGGCCCGACGCGAGCGCGCGCAGCGCCCGGACGTCGGCGCCCCACATGCCGCTCATGCCGTCTCCTCCCCGCACCCGCGCGTGTCCTCTCACGCGCACGTGTCGACAGCCGCGTCTGGACGGTCGCACGCCGACGCTACGCGGCACGGACGTCCGCCGCGATGGGGAGCACTGCCCATCCCGTGCGACCCGGCGGCCCGCTGGGTCGGCGCCGTGCGGGGCGTGGCCGGGGCGGCCCTGCCTCAGCTCAGGCGGCGCTCGAGACGGACGGTGACCGTGTCGCCGACGTCCTTGCCGAGGCGCTTGCGCACGGCCGCGTTGAGCGACAGCATCAGGCCGCCGGAGCCGGTCGGCATCAGCCCGACGTTCCGCAGGGGCACGTCGTCGACGGTCGCGTCGACCCGCACCGACCGGAGCGTGCCGAAGAGGTCGCGCGCCTCGGGCACCTCGACGCAGGGCCAGGTGTCGCCCTTGACGTCGACGCCGACGGGCGCGGTGAACGTGCGGTCGAGGGCGACGGGGTCGAACGGCATGCGGTCCTCCGGAGGGGTGGTGGGTGCTCGGTCGGTCTGCTGACCGGTCGGGCGGCGCGAACTCATCGGGCGGCCTCCGAGGCCGTCACGTGGCGCTCAGACCCCCGCGCGCACCGACGTCCCCATGCGTTCGACCGCCTCGGTGAGCACGTCGACGCCGGTCGCGAGGTTGAGCCGCACGTGCCCTTCTCCGCCCGGCCCGAATCGGCGGCCGTCCTCGAGCGCGACGCGCGCCCGGTCGAGGAACCAGCCGCGCGGGTCCCGCGCGGGCGTCGGGACGCCGTCGGACGAGGGAACGTCGTCGAGCGCCCGGCAGTCGAGCCAGGCGAGGTAGGTCGCCTCGCCGGGGCGATGGACGACACCGGGCAGGTGCTCGGCGAGGAGGTCGTCGAGGAGCCACGCGTTCCGCTCGACGCCCGCGAGGACGGCGTCGAGCCACGCCTCGCCCTGGTCGAGCGCGGCGACGTGCGCGAGCACCGAGACGTGCTGCACGCCGTGGCTCGCCTCCTCGGGGATGCGCCGCAGGTCGTCGGCGGCACCGGGCCCGGCGACCGCCGCCGCGGCCTTGAGGCCCGGGAGGTTCCAGGCCTTGGACGCCGACACGATCGCGACGGCGGTGTCGGAGCCGGGGACGGCGAGGAGCGGCGTGTGGGTCGTCGCGGGGTGCCCGTCGAGCCCGGGGCGGGTGAGCGGCGCGTGGATCTCGTCCGCGACGACGCGCACCCCGTACCGGGCCGCGAGCGCGAGCCCCGCCTCGAGCTCGGCGGGCGTGTGCGTCGTCCCGGTGGGGTTCTGCGGGTTGCACACGAGCCAGACGGCGCGGCGCCCGCTGCCCGGACCGCGCCCGTTCGCGGCGACGCCCGTCGCGTCGGCGAACGCGCGCTCGAGCGCGTCGAGGTCGAGCCGCCCGTCGGTGCCCAGCGGCGCGTCGACGACGCGCCGTCCCTCGTTCGCGGTGAAGCCGTAGAACGGCGGGTAGACCGGCGGGTTCACGACGACCGCGTCGCCCGGGGCCGTGAGGACGCGCAGCACCTCGACGATCGCGAGCATCACGTCGGGCAGCGTGCGCGACGTCGTCGCGTCGAACGACCAGCCCCACCGTCGCCCCGCGAACCGCGCGTACGCCTCGCCGTAGGTGGTGCCGACGTCGTAGCCGGTGTCCCCCGCGCGCAGGGCCGCGGTCACGGCGTCGACCACGGCCTCGCACGGCGCGACGTCCATCTCCGCGACGAAGAGCGGCAGCACGTCGGGGTCGAACGCGCGCCACTTCACCGACGTCCGGCGGCGCAGCTCGTCGAGCGTGAGGACGTCCAGGGGTGTGCGCATCGTGCTCCTCCCTCGGTGCCGAACCCGGGACGGCTCCTCAGGAAGCCGCCCGGGTGAGGAGCGACCCGGGGTTCGGCGGGTCGACCCGGCCCACCCTAGGTCGTCTCCGGGGTCGCGGCAGCGGGGGCCGACTCCTCCGCGGCGGCGTTCGCCGGGCTCGTCGCGAGGACGACGCAGCCACCCACCGCGGCGAGCGTCGCGAGCACCGCGGGAACGGCCCAGCCCGACCGCACCACGTCTCCGAGCACCGTGAGCCCGACGACCCCGGGGACGAGCACCTCGAGGACGGACACGGTCGCGGCGACGGTGCCCACCGCGCCGCGCTCGAGCGCGCGCAGGTACGCGAGCGCGCCGGCGACGCCGCCGAGCACGATCGCGACGGCCAGCGGCTGGAACACCGTGTCGAGCAGGTCGCCGGACGCGTGGGCGCCGCGCGCGGCGACGGCGGCGACCGAGTAGCCGAGCCCGCCGAGCACGGCGAGGAGCACGGGGTGGCCGCGCCGGTAGGCGGCGGCCGTGCCCACCGCGACGGCACCCCCGGCGATGTTGACCCACGTCGCGAACCCTGCGGGCGGGTGCGTCGCGGGCTGCTCCCCCGCGGCGAGCGCGAGCACGACGAGCCCGGCCACCACGACGCCCATCGCCACGAGGTCCGTACGGCGCAGCGTCGCCCCGAGCACGAGCCGGGCGAGCAGCACGACGACGACGAGCGACGCCGCGACGACGGCCTGCACGACGAACAGCGGCAGGTGGTCGAGGGCGAGCAGCGAGAGGAGCCAGGCGACGCCGTCGACCACGAGCCCGGCGATGACGAGCGGCTGCGCGACGGCCGCGAGGCCGTGCGCACGCCGCGTCGCGACGGCCTGCATGATCGTGCTCACCGCGTACAGGACGCTCGCGGCGACGGCGGCGAGCAGGGACAGGATCACGGAGCGCTCCTGTCGACGGTCCCGGGCGCCACGGCGCGGGGAGCGGGCTCCGGCGGTGCGGCGCCCACCCCGCGCAGGAACCGGCCGATCACGGGGATCTCCGTGACCCCCTCCGCCCCGGCCATGACGAGCGCCTGCGCGGCCGCCTGCTCCGCCGAGTCGAGGACGACGTAGCGGCGGGTCCAGCCCGGGTCGAACTTGTCGTTGAACGTCGCGAGCGTCTCCACCTGCGTGCCTTCGGAGAACCTCTTGACGACCGGTCGCACGAGCTGGTCGAGCCGCGAGTCGCGCTCGCCGTCCATGAGCTCGCGCAGGACGGCGAAGTTGAGGCCCAGCCCGCGCCGGCCCTCCGCGACGAGCTCCGCGATCGTCGCGACGATCGTCGCGTCCACGAGGCCGTTCGGCAGGTCCGGGACGTCGAGGCGGCGGCGCATGACGTCGAGCGACCAGCCGTCGATGTCGCTCGCGGGCACCCACTGGCAGAACGCGTCGACGCGCCCCTCGGCGGTCCGGGTGACGGAGAGCATGAGCCCGGTGTCGTCCGGGTCGAACAGGCGCGAGAGCGTCATGGAGAACCCGCGCTCGTCCTCGCCGCGCCGGGACTCGTCGCTCATCGCGACGATCTCGCCGCGCAGCGCGGGGTCGAGGGTCGTCGGGTCGTGGAACGTCGTCGTGTACCCGGCGCGGGCGACGCGGTTGACCGCCTGGCGCAGCGACTTGTGGGCCTTGCCCTCGAGCGTGAACGACGGGCAGTCGACCGTCGCCTCGTCCCCGAGGTAGACGGGCAGCAGGCCCGACGCCTCGTACACGGGCAGCCACGGCTCCCCCGCCGCGACGACCGCGACCTTCCACCCGTTGCGTCCCACGTGGTCGAGGAACTCCGCCCAGACGAGCTCGCGCTCGTCGGCCGGGCACACCGGGTCGGGCGAGACGAGGCACACGCCGTTGCGCACCGAGTGGGCGACGACCCCGTGGCCGACGAAGAACCAGTCCTTGTCGTCGCGCAGCGCGAAGTAGTCGAGCGTGCCGCCCCCGTGCGCGGCCACGACGGCGCGCGCCTTCTCCCGCTCGGCGAGGTGCTCCGCGGGCGTCGCGGGCCTGGGCGACCGCGGGGACAGCAGCCACCACAGCACGAGCACGACGAGCACGAGGTTGAGCACCGTCGCGACCGCGGCGAGCACGCGCGCCGCGCTCTCCAGCTGGGCGTCGCCCGCGTCGCGCGCCGCGAGCACGACGGCGACGCCCACGACGACCAGGACGAGCGCGACGCCGATCGCGACGAGGAGCAGCACCGCCCGGCGCACCGCGCGCCGCGTGGGCAGCACGGGGAACGCGCGCCACTGCGTGAGCAGCCACCCGACGGCGAGCAGCACGACGACGGCCGGCAGCGCGTGCCGGTGGTGCACCAGGTGCGCGACGGCCGTCAGGCCCAGCACCGCGCACGTCACGACCCACGACAGCCGGTGGCCGTTGCGCAGGCCGCGCGCCGTGAGGAACAGGACGACGGCCGCGAGCAGGATGCTCGACGCGCGGCTGCTCGCCTCGACGCCCGGGACGAAGTCCTGGAAGACCGTCAGGTGGACCCAGAGCCTGCGCGCCACGAGGCCCACGAGCGAGAGGACCGCGAGAACCACGACGACGGTCGCGGCGAGCCGGCGCACGCGGACGCGGTGACGCTGGGCCGCGAGCGGGGAGTGCCGCCCCGTCGCGACCAGCGTGGAGGGCGGCGCGGCCCGGGACGCGCCGGACGGCGCGCTCGAGGACTGGCTCGGCGGCGCGCTCGGGCGGGGTGGTTCGTCGGGCACGCTCCGATCATCCGCCAGGCCCGCCCCGACCGCGCGGGCGACCGACCTCGGGACGCAGCGGCGATGCGAGCCCCGAGGGGCCCGGCACCACGCCCGTCGGGCGGCGGGGAGGATCAGGCGTCGTCGCGGGCGGGCGAGGACGAACGTCCGCCGCGCGCGTGCGCGGGCCGCTCGTCGTCGTGCACCCAGCGCCAGACGCGCGTCACGACGAACCACACGACCGCGGCCGCGACGACCGCGATGACGACCTTCTGGAGCACGCCGGCGTACTCCTCCACGACGTGCCACTGCTCGCCGAGCGCGTAGCCGGCGTAGACGAAGATCGTGTTCCACACCGCGCTGCCCGCGGCGGTGAGCGCGGTGAACTTCCACAGCGGCATGCGCTCGACCCCGGCCGGGATCGAGATGAGGCTGCGGAAGATCGGGATGAACCGGCCGAAGAACACCGTCGCGCCGCCGTGCTTGAGGAAGAACTGCTCCGTGCGGTCCACGTCCGCGACCTTGACGAGCGGCAGCCTCTCCGCGATCCAGCGCGTGCGCTCGCGCCCGATGATCGCGCCGACGGCGTAGAGCGCGAGCGCCCCGACGATCGACCCGGCCGTCGTCCACAGGATCGCCTCGACGAGCCCGAAGCTGCCCTGGCTCGCGGTGAAGCCCGCGAGCGGCAGGATGATCTCGCTCGGCAGGGGCGGGAACAGGTTCTCGAGCGCGATCGCGATGGCGGCGCCGAC
>JAQSXO010000219.1 GCA_029256625.1 Cellulosimicrobium sp.
GTCCCCGTACCGCGCCGCGAGCTCCACGGCGAACTGCGACGTCGCCGACCCGTGCCAGATCCGGAACGGCCCCGCGAACGGCCGCGGCAGCGTCGTCGCGTGCTCCAGCGCGTGCCGGTGCCGCCCGCTCCAGCTCACGTCCTCCTCCGAGAGGAGCAGGCGCAGCAGCTCGTAGTTCTCCTGGAGGTACTCGTACTGCTTGTCGATGTCGAGCCCCAGCAGCGGGTACTGCAGCACCTCGGTGCCCTTGCCGATGACGATCTCCAGCCGCCCGCGGCTCAGCTGGTCCACCGTCGCGAGGTCCTCGGCGACCCGGATCGGGTCGAGCAGCGACAGCACCGTCACGCCGGTGCTCAGCAGGATGCGCGACGTCCGCGCCGCGACCGCGCCGAGGATCACCGTCGGCGCCGACGACAGCACCTCCCCCGCGTGCCGCTCCCCCACCGCGAACGAGTCGAACCCGAGCTCCTCCGCCAGCACCGCCGTCTTCACGACCCGGTTCAACCGGTCGGACGGCGCGACCGCCTCCCCGGTCACGGGGTGGGGCGGGTTGAACACGATGTCGAGCACCTGGAAACGCACGGTCCTGCTCCTTGCTGTCGTCGTCGTTCGCGGTGGGTCCGGCCGACCGTCAGGCCGCCGCGGCCTCGGCGGTCGCGGCGTCGCGCTTCGCGACCTCCTCGCGGACGATCGGGATGACGTAGCGGCCGAAGTCGATCGCGTCGTCGAGCAGGTCGTAGCCGCGGGCGGAGATGACGCGGACGCCGAGGTCGTAGTACGCGAGGAGGGCCTCGGCGACCTGCTCGGGCGTGCCGACGAGCGCGTTGGAGTTGCCGGCGCCGCCGGTGGCCTTGGCCGTCGCGGTCCACAGGGCGGTGTCGAAGCGCTCGCCCTGGGCGGCGATCTCGAGGAGTCGCTGCGACCCGGCGTTCTCGGGCTTGTCGATCGGGTGCCGACGGCTGAGCTTCCCGCCCGCAGCTGCCTTGCGCGCCTCGATCCGGTCGAGGATGCGGTGCGCCTTCTCCCAGGCGAGCTCCTCGGTCGGGGCGACGATCGGCCGGAACGCGGCGTGGATGCGCGGCGGCGTCGCGCGGCCCGCGGCGGCGGCCTCGGCGTGCACTCGTGCGATCTGCTCGGCCGTGCGGTCGAGCGGCTCGCCCCAGACGGCGTAGATGTCGGCCTCGGCCGCACCGACGCGGAACGCGGCGTCGGACGACCCGCCGAACGAGATGGTCGGGGTGCGGCCCTCGAACGGCTTGGCGTCGAGCACGAAGTCGTCGAAGTCGTAGAACGGGCCGTGGTGGTCGAACGGCTCGGCGCTCGCCCAGGCCTGCTTGACGATCTGGATGTACTCGTGGGTGCGCGCGTACCGCTCGTCCTTGGTGAGCGTGTCGCCCTCGCGGCCCTGCTCGTGGTCGTTGCCGCCGGTGATGAAGTGGACGGAGAGCCGCCCGCCGGAGAGCTGGTCGAGCGTCGCGAACGTCTTGGCGGCGTACGTCGGGTAGGACACGTTGGGCCGGTGCGCGAGCAGCAGCTCGATCGAGTCGAGGCGCGCCGCGGTGTAGGCGGCGAGCGCCGCGGGCTCGGGGCCGGAGGAGCCGTACGCGAAGAGCACGCGCGTCCAGCCGTTGTCCTCGTGCGCGCGGACGATGCGCTCGAGGTAGGCGGGGTCGAACGCGGCGGTCGTGCGCTCGGTGGTCTCCGAGGCGTCGTTGGTCGTGGCGATGCCGAGGAACTCGACGGGCATGAGGGTCTCCGTTGCGGGGTTTGCGGTGCGGGTGGTGCGCGCGCCGGGCAGACGCGGTGCGGGTCGGACGCCGGCTCAGGGCCGGGCAGGCGCCGTCGGCTCCGGGGACGCCGTCGGCTCGGGCGACGTCGCGGGCGCCTCGACCGGGTCGGACGCCGGGAGGCCGGCGTCCTTCCAGGCCGGGAAGCCGCCGTCGACGTGCGAGACGTTCGTGTACCCGCGCTGGGCGAGCGCCGCGGCGACGGGCCCGGAGCCGTTGGGCGACCCGCACACGACGACGACGGGCGTGTCGAGCGAGATCACGGGGTTCTCGGCGGGGCCGAAGAGCGCATCGAGGTCGTTGCGGTCGGCGAGCGTGGCGCCGGGGATCTCGCCGTGCGCGGCCCGGCCGCCGGCCGAGCGCACGTCGATCAGCAGGGCGCCGTCGGCGACCTTGGCGGCGGCGTCGGTCGCGGCCTGGAGGGGCGGGGTGGTCATGGTGTCTCCTTCGGTCGTGTCAGCGGGTGGTGGCGAGCGCCGGTGCGACGCCGGCGACGGCGGTGTCCGTGACCGGGTCGGCCTGGGCCGTGAACCAGTGCTCGGCGAGCAGCTCGAACGAGCGGCGCGCGTCGTCGGCGTCGTGGGTCGCGGTGGTGACGAGCAGCTCGTCGGCGCCGGTCGCGCGGCGCAGGGTCTCGAGCCGCTGCACGACCGTCTCCGGGTCGCCGACGATCCGCGTGTCGACGCGGTCCGCGACGAGCGCGCGCTCGGTCTCCGGGCGGTCCTCCCACGCGGGTGAGGTACCCGGCTCGGGGTAGGCGATGGCGCCGTCGGCGCCGCTGCGGATGGAGAGCACCCAGTCGGCGAACGGCGTCGCGAGCTCGCGCGCCCGCTCGATCGTGTCGGCGACGAGCACGTCGGCGGACACGACGACGTACGGCTCGTCGAGCACGCCCGGCCGGAACGCCTCGCGGTACGCGGCGATGGTGTCGATCGTCGCCGACGGCGCCACGTGGTAGTTCGCGGCGATCGGGAGCCCGAGCTCGCCCGCGACGCGCGCGCTCTCGCCGGCGCTCGACGCGAGGACCCACAGGTCCCAGTCGGCGCCCTCGACGGGCGGGCTCACGTACGACGTCCCGTGCTCGTCGCGGTACGTCCCCGCGCGCAGCCCGAGCACGAGGTCGAGCTCGTCGCGGAAGCTCGCCGGGGTGCGCGACGCCCCGACGATCCGCTTCTGCGCGAGGATCCGCTCACGCAGGACGGAGTCGTTGAGGTTCGATTGCGGCGCGCCGGGGACATAGAGCCCGTCGACGACGCGCGGTCCGGCCGCCGGCCGTGCCCTGCGGGGCGGCGCCCCGGCACCCTTCTCCCCCGTCGGCGGCGTGAACGCCCGGCCGAGCCCGAGGTCGACGCGTCCCGGGTGGAGCGCGGCGATCGTCCCGAACTGCTCGGCGGCGACGAGCGGGCTCGTCGTGCTCAGCAGCACGGCACCGCTGCCGACGCGGATGCGCTCGGTCCGAGCGGCGACGGCGGCAGCGAGCACGGCGGGCGAGGCGGAGCCGACGCCCGGCGACAGGTGGTGCTCGGCGTACCAGACGCGGTGGTAGCCGAGCCGGTCGAGGTCGCGCGCGAGCCCGACGGCGCGGCGTACCGCGTCCTGACCCGTCGCCCCCTCGGGCACGATCGCGAGGTCGAGGACGGACAGCGGGACGCGGCCGGACGCCGGTCGCGGCCCGCCGAGAGTGGCGGTCGGGTGCGGGTGCTGGTGGGACGACATGGCTTCCTTCGGTGGTGCGGCGGCCGGGTGGTGCGGCGGTCAGTGGTGGTGCGGCAGATCCGGGCGACGCACGGTCGCGCGGGACGCCGGCTACTTGGACGGGAACCCGAGCGCGGCGAGCGTGGGTCGCAGGTGGGCGCGTCCGCGGAGGGCGCCGGGGACGCGCAGGCGGTCGACGACGCGGTCGTGCCAGCCGCCGTCGAGCCCTTCCGCGCGGTAGAAGGGCGCGATGCGCTCCTCGTACGCGGCGACGTGCTCCGCCTGGTCACCGTGGTAGCGCTCGGCGTGCAGCACCGCGGCCTGCGGCAGCCGCGGCTTGACGCGCTCGCCGCCCGCGGGGTCGGGGTGGCCGACGACGAGCCCGACGACCGCGACGACGCCCTCGGGCAGGCCGAGCTCCGCCGCGACCTGCGCGGGGTGGTTGCGCAGCGCGCCGATGTACACGGTGCCGAGGCCCAGGGACTCGGCCGCGACGACGGCGTTCTGCGCGGCGAGCGCGGCGTCGAGGAACGCGACGACGGTCGTCTCCAGGTAGTCGGTGGCCTCGAGCCGGACGCCCTCGCGCTCGCCGAGGGCGCGCGCCCGCGCGACGTCCGCGAGCCACACGAGCAGCAGCGGCGCGGTGCGCACGTGCTCCTGGTCGCCCGCGAGCGCCGCGAGCCGGTCCTTGCGCACGGGGTCGGTGACGGCGACGACGCTCCAGAGCTGGAGGTTCGACGACGTCGGCGCGGACTGCGCGGCGGCGACGAGCGTCGGGACGACGTGGTCCGCGAGCGGGTCGGTGCGGTAGCGACGCACCGTCCGGTGACCGAGCTGCGTCGCGAGGACGGTGCCCGGGCGGTGCACGGGCGCCAGTCCCTCGGTCGCGCCCGGCGCGACGTCCTCGACGGACGCGGGGTCCACGCCGTAGCGCGCAGCGAGCGCCGCACGGGGCCCGTCGGCGTCGTGGGGCGGCGTGGGGAGCGTCGCGGGGTCTGCGGGCGGAGCCGGGGCGTCCACGGCGGCAGGTGCGGGAGCGATCGTCACGAGGCGGTCCTCTCGGGGAGTGCGGCGAGGCGGGCGAGCGCGAACCGGTCGGCCGCGGGGAGGTCGTCGGGGGTGGTCGCGAGGTCGGCGAGCACGCGGCCGACCGCCGGGGCGAACTTGAAGCCGTGGCCGGAGAACCCGGCCCCCACGACCACGGGGCCGCGGCGGTCGAGCACGAAGTCGTGGTCCGGCGTCGTGGTGTACGTGCAGCTCACGGGGACGTACGCGTCGGGGTCGAGACCGGGCAGCCACGTGCGCACGTAGTCGCGCAGCGCGGCGAGCTGGCCCGGCTCGGGCCGGTAGGAGCGCCGGTCGGGGTCGACGACGGGGCCGACCCCGTGGAATCCGACCTTGACGCCCTCGCCCGGGGTGGCGAGCCCGTAGACGCCGCTCGGCCACGCGGTGCCCGGACCGACGTCGTGCGTGAACGCGGGCCACCCCTGCGGGGTCGCGCCCGCGGCGAGCGCGAAGTGCGCGGGCTGCTCCTGGGTGACGACGAGCGGGAGCTCCTGCCCCAGCAACCCGCCGGCCGGGCCGCCGAGCAGCCCCGCGCTCCACGCCCCGACCGTCACGACGACCGTCCGCGCGACGACGTCGGCGCCGTCGGTGACGACGCGCACGCCCTCGGGCACGCGCTCGACGTGCCGGACGGCGACCTCGTGCCGCACGTCGGCGCCCCGCGCGGCCGCGGCCCCCTGGAGGGCCGCGACGGCGCGGTCGGCGTGGAGCCGCCCGGCCGTCGCGACCTCGTGCAGCACCCGGCCCTCGAACCGCAGCCCCGGCCAGCGCTCGGCCGCGGCCGCGGGGTCGAGCCACTCGTGCTCGATCCCGCGGGCCGCGAACGCGGCGCCGATCGCGTCGGCGCGGCGCTCGGCGGCGCCGTCGCGCCGCCCGTGGCTCACACCGCCGGTGACGTCGAGGAGCTCGGTCCCGGTCTCGTCCTCGACCTCGCGCCACAGGCCGAGCGCCTCCTGGGCGAGGTCGAGGTACTCGGGCTCGGCGTACGTCGTGCGGTAGATGCGCGACGTCCCGTGCGAGGCGCCGTGCGCGTGCCCGGGCGCGAAGCGCTCGAGCAGCACGACGTCGCGCCCGCGCCGGGCGAGCTGCCACGCCGCGGCCGAGCCCATGACGCCGCCCCCGACCACGAGGTGGTCGACGCGCTGGGTGCTGGTGGTCATGCGCGGGTCACTCCGTCTTCGGCAGGCCGGGCGGGTTGGTCTGCGACTCCTCGACGGCCTCGGACTCCAGGCCCCACCGCTGCAACACCTCGAGGTAGGTGCCGTCCTCGATGGCGTGGTTGATCGCGGCGGTGATGGCCGGTGCGGCCTCGTTGCCCTTCTTCGTGGCGACGGCGATCTGCGCCGTGTCGGGCCAGCCGCCGTTGAGCGTGCCGACGACCCTGAAGTCCTGCGGGGAGATCGCCGCCTGGTACGCGAGCGACGCGTTGGGGCCGACGTACGTCTCGATGCGCCCGGACTGGAGCGCGAGGAGGACGTCGGAGAACTGCTCGTAGTACTCGGGGCCCTGGATCGGCTCGAGGCCGTCCTCCTGGTTGAGTCGGTCCCACTCGAGCACGATCTTCTCCTGGTTGGTCCCGGAGCCGACGGCGACGACCTTGCCCGCGATGTCCTCGCGCTTCGTGATCGACGTGATGTCGGAGTCGGCGCCCACGAGCCAGCCGAGCTCGTCGTTGCGGTACGTGGAGAAGTCGATGGTCTCCTTGCGCTCCTCGGTCACCGTGACGTTGGAGATCACGGCGTCGACGTCGCCCGAGCCGAGCGCGAGCGGCCAGTCGGCCCAGGCCTTGACCTCGAGGCGCAGGTCCTTGCCGAGCGCGTCGGCGACGAGCTGCGCGATGTCGGTCTCGTTGCCGATGGGCGTCTCGTCGTCGTCGGCGAGGAAGCCGAGCGGCGGCGCCGCGCCGGCGGAGATCGCGACGACGAGCTCGTCCTTGTCCTTCCAGGCGTCCGGCAGGAGCGCGATCGCCTCGGCCGACTCGGTGGTGCGGATGCGGTCCTGGTCCGGGCTCGTGCTCACGTCGAGGGCGTCCGACACGGTCGTCGTGCTCTCCTCGGTGGCCGCGCCCTCCTCCGCAGCGGCCGGGGCCTCGGTGCTCACCCCGGAGCAGGCCGCGAGCGCCAGCAGGGGCACGACGGCGAGGGCGGCGAGCGCGCGGGGAGCGCGGGCGCGGATGGTCGTTGCGGTCACGGGTGTCCTACCTCTCGGGTGGTGCGTCGGTCGACGCGGGGAGCGCGGTGCGGGACGGCCGGGGCGGCCGGTCGCGGGTGACGACGTCGGGGGTCGATGGCTGTGTCGGTCGCCGGGTCGTGGACCCGGGCTCGTGCAGCCGGTCAGAGGACCTTCTGGAGGAAGGCCCGGGTGCGGTCGTGGCGCGGGTGGTCGAGCACCTCGGCGGGCGTGCCCTGCTCCACGACGACGCCGTCGTCCATGAACACGACGGTGTCGGCGACCTCGCGGGCGAAGCCGATCTCGTGGGTCACGACGACGAGCGTGGTGCCGGTGCTCGCGACGTCCTTGATGACCTCGAGCACCTCCCCGACGAGCTCGGGGTCGAGCGCCGACGTGGGCTCGTCGAAGAGCAGCACCTTGGGCCGCAGCGCGAGCGCGCGGGCGATGGCGACGCGCTGCTGCTGGCCCCCGGAGAGCTGGCGCGGCCGGGCGTCGGCCTTGTCCGCGAGCCCGACGCGCTCGAGCAGCGCGCGGGCCTCGGGCTCGACGTCCTCGCGGCGGCGGCGCTGAGCCGAGACCGGGGCCTCGACGACGTTCTCGAGCGCGGTGAGGTGCGGGAACAGGTTGAAGCTCTGGAAGACGAACCCGATCTGGGTGCGCTGACCGAGGATCTCGCGCTCCTTGAGCTCGCGCAGGGTGCTGCCCTTGCGGCGGTACCCGATGAGCTCGCCGTCGAGCGAGATGAACCCCTTGTCGACCTTCTCGAGGTGGTTGATCGCCCGCAGCAGCGTCGACTTCCCGGAGCCCGACGGGCCGAGCACGACCGTCACGGACCCGGGCGGCACGGTGAGCGACACGTCGCGCAGCACCTCGAGCGTGCCGAAGCTCTTGTGGACGCCGTGGATCTCGACGAGCCCGGCGGTCG
>JAQSXO010000220.1 GCA_029256625.1 Cellulosimicrobium sp.
CACCGCGGGAGATCGCGTTGACCGCCTCGTCGATGCCGGCGCCCCAGGTGTTCGGGTCGGTCACGGGGTGGACGGAGCTCACGGGTCCATCCTTCCACGGTCGCGGGCCTGGCCCGGCTCACCCGGGGCGTCGCCGCCGTCGTCGGTGCGCCGGGCGACGACCATGCGGTCGCGCCCCGTGAGGTCGGGCAGCGTCCGCACGCCCGCGAACGCGCCCGAGGCCCGTGCGGCCTCGCGCACCTGCGCGGCCTGCACCTCGGCGTGCTCCATGACGAAGAGGCCGCCGGGCCGCAGCAGGCGCGCCGCGGCGCGCACGACGGCGCGCGGGACCTCGAGGCCGTCCGCCCCGCGCCCGTAGAGCGCGAGGTCCGGGTCGTGGTCGCGGACCTCGGGGTCGACCGGGACGGCGTCCGGCGGGATGTAGGGCGGGTTGGACACGACGACGTCCACGGTCCCGTCGAGCTCGGCGAGCAGCGCCGGGTCCGCGACGTCGCCGACGAGCGTGCGCTGCGTGCGCGACCCCACGCGGGCGGCGTTCGCCGTCGTCGCGCGCACCGCCTCGGGCGAGAGGTCCACCGCGACGACCCGCGTGCCGGGGACCTCCACGTCGACGCTGATCCCGATGACGCCCGAGCCGCAGCAGAGGTCCACGACGAGCGGCGGCCGGTCTGCCCGTGCCGGGTCGGCGCGCAGGCGCGCGGCCTCGTCGATCGCGAGCTGCGCGACGGTCTCGGTCTCGGGCCGGGGCACGAACACGTCGTCGGCGACCTCGACCGTCACGTGCCGGAAGACCGTGTGCCCGACGATCCGCTGGAGCGGCTCGCGTGTGCGGCGCCGCTCGACGACCTCGGCGTACTCCCCGAGGAAGCCGTCGGTCGACCCGCCGGGCAGCGCGGGCGCGAGCGCCGCGTCGCCCGCGGGGAGCCGGTACCACTCGAGGCGCGGGAGGCCCAGGCACCAGGCGGCGAGGGCCTCGGCGTCGTTCCGCGCGGACGGCACGCCCGCGTCCGCCAGGATCCCCTCCGCGGCGCGGACCGCGCGGCGCAGGTCGTCCGCCGTGAGCGCGTCGCCCACGTCAGGCCTCGCCCGCGGCCGCGAGACGGGCCGCCTCGTCGGCCTCGACCGCCGAGCGCACGACCGGGTCGAGGTCGCCGTCGAGCACCTGGTCGAGGTTGTAGGCCTTGTACCCGGTGCGGTGGTCCGCGATGCGGTTCTCCGGGAAGTTGTACGTGCGGATGCGCTCGGAACGGTCGACCGTGCGGACCTGCGAGCGGCGCAGGTCCGCCGCCTCCGCGGCGGCGGCCTCCTGCTGGGCGGCGAGCAGCCGCGCGCGCAGCACGCGCAGGGCCTGCTCGCGGTTCTGGAGCTGGGACTTCTCGTTCTGCATCGACACGACGATGCCCGTCGGCAGGTGCGTGATGCGCACGGCGGAGTCGGTCGTGTTGACGGACTGCCCGCCCGGGCCGGACGAGCGGTACACGTCGATGCGCAGGTCGTTCGGGTCGATCTCGACCTCGCCCGCGTCCTCGACCTCGGGGAACACGAGGACGCCGGCCGCGGAGGTGTGGATCCGGCCCTGCGACTCGGTCACGGGGACGCGCTGCACGCGGTGCACGCCGCCCTCGTACTTGAGGTTCGCCCAGACGCCGTCGGCCGGGTCCGACGGCGTGCTGCGCGCCTTGACCGCCACCTGGACGTCCTTGTACCCGCCGAGGTCGGAGTCGGTCGACTCGAGGACCTCCGTCTTCCAGCCCCGGCGCTCCGCGAACCGCAGGTACATGCGCAGGAGGTCGCCCGCGAACAGGGCCGACTCCTCGCCGCCCTCCCCGGCCTTGATCTCGAGGATGACGTCGCGCCCGTCGTCGGGGTCGCGGGGCACGAGCACGCGGCGCAGGCGCTCGCGCGTCTCCTCCTCGGCCGCGCGCAGGCCCGGGAGCTCCGCGGCGAACGCGTCCCCGTCCTCGCCGCCGAGGGCGGCCAGCTCGGCGGCGGCCTCCGCGTCGTCGCTCGCCTCGCGCCACGCGCGGTAGGCGCCCACGACCTGGTTGAGCTCGGCGTAGCGCCGCCCGAGCGTGCGCGCGCGGCCCGCGTCGGCGTGGACGGCCGGGTCGGCGAGCTGCGCCTCGATCTCGGCGTGCTCGGCCAGCAACGGCTCGACGGCGGCGAACGACTCGGTCACGGACGGCTCCTCGGGCGGTACGGCGGTGCGGGACGGCGGTCGCGGGGGCCCGGCGCTCCGGCTTCCCCCGACAACGCGACAGCGCCGGTGGCCCGAGCGCACCGACTGCCCCTGGAGAGGTTGTCGGGCTCGGACCACCGGCGCTGCGGTGCTGCTACTTGTCGGCGTCCTTCTTGCCGTAGCGCGCCTGGAAGCGGGCCACGCGACCACCGGTGTCGAGGATCTTCTGCTTGCCCGTGTAGAACGGGTGGCAGGCGCTGCACACGTCGGAGCTGATCTTGCCCGACGTCTCGGTGCTGCGCGTCACGAACGTGTTCCCGCAGGTGCACGTCACCTCGGTGACGACGTACTCGGGGTGGATACCAGACTTCACGGCGGGTCAGGTGCGGCTACCGCACCTGTGAACCGGCGACAGGCGGCCTGACGAGCGCAGGCCGACGAACCATTGTGCCAGAACGCGCGGGCGCCCCGAGAACTTCCCGGGGCTGCCCGCCGTCAGCTCCTGCCGGACGAGCGTCAGATCGTGCGGCCGACGTTGTCGTCGTCCGCCAGGCCGCCGGGCGTGGTCTTCTGGACGTGGAGCAGGAACTCGACGTTCGTCTGCGTCTTCTTGAGCTGGCCGAGCAGCAGCTCGATCGCCTGCTGCTGGTCGAGGGCGCCCATGACACGACGGAGCTTGTAGACGATCTTCAGCTCGTCCTGCGACAGGAGGATCTCCTCGCGGCGCGTGCCGGACGCGTTGACGTCCACGGCCGGGAAGATGCGCTTGTCCGCGAGGTTGCGCGACAGGCGGAGCTCCATGTTCCCCGTGCCCTTGAACTCCTCGAAGATGACCTCGTCCATCTTCGAGCCCGTCTCGACGAGCGCCGAGGCCAGGATCGTCAGCGAGCCGCCGTTCTCGATGTTGCGGGCCGCGCCGAAGAACCGCTTGGGCGGGTAGAGCGCGGACGCGTCCACACCACCGGACAGGATGCGACCCGAGGCCGGCGCCGCGAGGTTGTACGCGCGCGACAGGCGGGTGAGCGAGTCGAGGAGCACGACGACGTCCTGGCCGAGCTCGACCAGGCGCTTCGCGCGCTCGATCGCGAGCTCGGCGACGATCGTGTGGTCGGACGCGGGGCGGTCGAACGTCGAGGCGATGACCTCGCCCTTGACCGTCCGCTCCATGTCCTGATGATCGTCTTGCCGGCCTTGGGCGGCGCGACGATGAGGCCGCGCTGGCCCTTGCCGATCGGCGCGACGATGTCGATCACGCGCGGCGTCAGGCGCGTCGCCTCGGTGTTCTCCAGGCGCAGGCGGTCCTGCGGGTACAGCGGCGTGAGCTTGGTGAACTCGGGGCGCTGGCGCGCCTCGTCGGGCGACATGCCGTTGACGGTGTCCAGGCGCACGAGCGCGTTGAACTTCTGGCGCGCGGTGTTGCCCTGGTTCTCGCCCTCGCGCGGCTGGCGCACGGCGCCCGTGACCGCGTCGCCGCGGCGCAGGCCGGCCTTCTTCACCTGGCCGAGCGAGACGTAGACGTCGTTCTGGCCCGGCAGGTACCCGCTCGTGCGCACGAACGCGTAGTTGTCGAGGATGTCGAGGATGCCCGCGACGGGGAGCAGGACGTCGTCCTCGTTGACCTCGATGTCGTCGAGGCCCGCGACGTCCGGACCCTGGCGGTTGCGGCCACGCTTGCGGTCGCGCTCACGGCCGCGGTCACGACCCCGGCGACGGCGGCCGCCGCGCTCGTCGTCCAGCAGCTGACGGTCGTCCCGCCGGTCCGCCTGGCGCTCGGCGCGGGCCTGCTGGCCGCCGCTCTGCTGCTCGCGCTGCTGACCGCCCTGCTGGTCGCGCTGGCGCTCGCCGCCCTGCTGGTCGCGCTGACGGTCGGCGCGCGACGCGTCGCCGTCGCCCTCCCCGGTCCGGGGAGCGCCGGCGCCACGGCCGGCGCGACGCGAACCGCGCTCGCCCGTGACGAGGCCGACCGCCGCCGCGGCGCGCGCGGCGCGCTCGTCGGCGGACTCGTTCGAGGCGTCGCGCGTGCGCACGCCCTGCTCGCCGAGCGCCTCGGCGACCGCGGCCGCAGCCTCCGAGCGGGAGTCGCGACGACCGTCACGGCGCTCCCCACGCTGCTCGTCGGCACGCACGGGCAGGTCGAGCACGGGAGCGGCGGTGCGCTCCTCGCGGCTCGCGGCCGACGGCGCGTCCTGGCGCGCCGGCGCCGCGGTGTCGGTGGTGCCCGCCGGGCTCGCGGCAGGGCGCTCGGCGCGGCGGCTGCGGCCGCGCCCGGAGGCGGCGGGCGCCTCGCTCGTCTCACGGCCCGCGGCGCTCGCGCCGTCCGTGTCGCGCCGCGGCGCGGCGGGGCGCTCGGACGCGCCCTGCTCGCCGGTGCGGGCGCGGATGACGTCCACAAGATCGCCCTTGCGCATCTTGGACGTGCCCTTGACCCCGAGCTGCGAGGCGAGGGCCTGCAGCTCCGGAAGGCGCAGCGTGGAGAGCGCGCCGGTCCGGGCGTTCCCGCCGGCAGCGGCCGAACCGGTCGCGCTGCTGGTGGCGGTGTCGATGGTGTCTGTCACGAAGGACCCTTCCCCCTCGTTTGCGCCCGCCGCACAGAGGGCGGGCCGCGGGTGGTCGACGCCCGGCCGTGACGGCCGGTGCGCAGGTGTCGCCACGCGTCAGTGGTACGACGACGTCATCTGACGCGGGGCTGGATTGCCTTCTCTCGGACTGCTCGGTCGCAGCACACCCGGTGGGTGAGAGCGCGCTCCGCGTGCGGATGTACTGGTGCGAGAGCGTGACCGAAGGCTGGGAGACATCCTAGCACCGGCGCGCCCAGGTTCAGAGCCGTTCGGCCACGACGCCGCGCGTGTCGACGTCGAGGCGGTGCACCGCCCAGTCGGCGGTCCCCCCGACGAGCGCGTCCGCGATGCGCGCGACCTCCCCCAGGCCGTCCGCCGCCGAGAGCACGAGGACGGTCGGGCCGGCACCCGAGACGGTCGCGGCGAGGCCGCGGGCCCGCAGCGCCTGCACGAGCTCGAACGACGACGGCATGACGTCGGCCCGGTACGCCTGGTGCAGGCGGTCGTCCGTCGCGTCGAGCAGCAGGTCGGGCCGCCGGGTGAGCGCCTCGACGAGGAGGGCCGCACGCCCCGCGTTGAAGGCGGCGTCGGCGTGCGGCACGTGCGCCGGGAGCACCCCTCGCGCGCGGCTGGTCGCGAGCCGGGCCGAGGGCACGAGCACGGTGGCCCGGAGATCGGGGTGCACGTCCAGCCGCGCGGCGCGGGGCCCGGCGTCCGGGCCCGCGTCCCACGCGACGGTGGCGCCGCCCAGGAGCGCCGGCGCCGCGTTGTCGGGGTGCCCCTCGATCGCTGTCGCGAGGCCGAGCGCCACGTCGTCGTCGAGCACGGACGGGTCGGCGACGAGCGCCCGCGCCGCCACGACGCCGGCGACGACGGCGGCCGCCGACGAGCCGAGGCCCCGCCCGTGCGGGACGCGGTTGACGCAGGACAGGTGCAGGCCGGTCTGCGGGGCACCGGCCACGTCGAGGGCCGCGCGCAGCGCCCGCACCACGAGGTGCGTCTCGTCGCCCGGCACCTCCCCGGCGCCCTCGCCCTCGACGTCGACCACGACCTCGTCGGTCGCGAGCGCGCGCACCTCGAGCACGTCGTGGAGCGCGAGCGCGAGGCCCAGCGCGTCGAAGCCGGGGCCGAGGTTCGCGCTCGTCGCCGGGACGCGCACCCGTACGTGGTCCGCGCCGAGCTGCATCAGTCGAGCCCGAGGGCGTCGGCGATGGACACGACGTCGGCGCTCACGCGCGTCGGGGTGACCTCGCTGCCGTCGAGGGTGCGCAGCGCCCACTGCGGGTCCTTGAGCCCGTGGCCCGTGACCGTGACGACGACGCGCGCGCCCGCGGGCACGAGCCCGCGCTCGGCGCGCGACAGGATCCCCGCGACGCCGGCCGCAGAGGCGGGCTCGACGAACACGCCGACCTCGCTCGACAGGATCCGGTGCGCCGCGAGGATCTGCTCGTCCGTGACGGCCTCGATGACGCCGCCCGAGTCGTCGCGCGCCGCCTCGGCGAGCTCCCACGAGGCGGGGTTTCCGATGCGGATCGCGGTCGCGATCGTCTCCGGCTCCGTGATCGGGTGGCCCGCGACGATCGGCGCGGCGCCCGCGGCCTGGAAGCCCCACATCTGCGGCACGTGCGTCGCGACGGGCGCCAGGCCCTCGCCCGCGTGACCCGGGGCGCCCTGGCCGGCGTACTCCCGGAAGCCCTTCCAGTACGCGGTGATGTTCCCCGCGTTGCCGACGGGCAGCGCGTGGATGTCCGGGGCGTCGCCGAGCGCGTCGACGATCTCGAACGCGCCGGTCTTCTGACCCTCGATGCGGTCGGGGTTCACGGAGTTGACGAGCTCGACCGGGTAGGAGTCGGCGAGCTTGCGCGCCGCGACGAGGCAGTCGTCGAAGTTGCCGTCGACCTGGAGCAGCCGCGCGCCGTGCGCGATCGCCTGGCTCAGCTTGCCCATCGCGATCTTGCCGTCCGGGACGAGCACCGCGCAGGTCATCCCGGCGCGCACCGCGTACGCGGCCGCCGACGCCGACGTGTTGCCCGTCGACGCGCACACGACCGCCTGCGCGCCGCGTCCCGCGGCCGCGGAGATCGCCGCCGTCATGCCGCGGTCCTTGAACGACCCCGTGGGGTTCATGCCCTCGACCTTGACGAAGACCTGGGCACCCGTGCGCGACGAGAGCGCCTGCGCCTCGACGAGCGGCGTGCCGCCCTCGCCGAGCGTGACGATCCGCTCGGACACGTGCGCGGGCAGCCGGTCACGGTACTCGGCGATGATGCCTTGCCACTGGTGGGCCATCAGGCTCCCTCGACTCTCAGGACGGACGTGATCGTGCGGACGGGCTCGAGCTGGGCGACCGCCGCGACGGTCGCCGACAGCGCCGACTCCGGCGCCGCGTGCGTGGTGATGAGGAGCTCGGCGACCCCGGGCTCGGCGACGTCGGCCCCGCCCTGCGCCGTCGGCTGGCGGACCGCCTCGATGGAGACGCCGTGCTCGGCGAGCGCGTGCGCGACCTGGGCGAGGACGCCCGGGCGGTCGTCGACGTCGAGGCGCACCTGGTAGCGGGTCACGGCCGCGCTCGCGGGGAGGATGGCGAGCTCGGCGTAGGTGGACTCCTGCGGGCCCTTGCCCCCGAGCACGCGGTGGCGCGCGGCCGAGACGACGTCGCCCAGGACGGCCGACGCCGTCGGTGCGCCGCCCGCACCGCGCCCGTAGAACATGAGCTCGCCCGCGGACTCCGCCTCGACGAACACGGCGTTGAACGACCCGCGGACGTTCGCGAGGGGGTGCGACGTGGGCACGAGCGCGGGGTGCACGCGCACGGACACGCCGGCGGGCGCCCCCGCCGCTGCGCCGACCGAGGTGCCTGCCGAGGAGCCGTCGCGCAGCTCGGCGATGGCGAGGAGCTTGATGACGTGGCCGGTCTGCGCGGCCCACGCGACGTCGTCGGCGGTGACGGACATGATGCCCTCGCGCGCGACGTCCTCGAGCGAGACGCGCGTGTGGAACGCGAGGCTCGCGAGGATCGCGGCCTTGGCCGCGGCGTCGTAGCCCTCCACGTCTGCCGTCGGGTCCGCCTCGGCGTAGCCGAGGTCCTGGGCCTCCTTGACGGCCTCCTCGAGGCCCATGCCCGTCGTGGCCATCTGGTCGAGGACGTAGTTGGTCGTCCCGTTGACGATGCCGAGCACGCGGCGCACGCGGTCGCCCGCGAGCGACTCGCGCACCGGGCGCACGATGGGGATGGCGCCCGCGACGGCGGCCTCGAAGTAGATGTCGACGCCGGCCGCGTCGGCGGCCTTGTAGAGCGTGGGCCCGTCCTCGGCGAGCAGCGCCTTGTTCGCCGTGACGACGGCGGCACCCGCGTCGATCGCGCGCAGCAGCAGCGACCGCGCAGGCTCGGTGCCGCCCATGACCTCGACGACGATGTCCGCGCGCGCCACGAGGCCCTCGGCGTCGTCGGTGAGCAGCGACCGGTCGATCGCGGCGTCGCGCGGGGCGGCCGTGTCCCGCACCGCGATCCCGGCGAGCTCCAGGCGGGCACCCACGCGCGAGGCGAGGTCGTCGGCCTGCTCCGTCAGCAGCCGCGCGACCTGGGTGCCGACGACGCCGCACCCCAGCAGGGCGACGCGCAGGGGCGGGTGGGACTCGGCGGCAGGGGGCACGACGGACCTTCCTCGGGTGGTCAGGGCGGGTGCGGCGCCGTGCACGCGGCCCGGGTCGTGCCCGGGTGGCTCGGGAGCCGCAGGCACAGGATACGGCGCCCCGCGCGCCCGCTCGGGGCGTGCCCACAGGTCGGATGCCGACCTTCCCGGCCGCGACGCACGGTCAGCCCTCGTCGAGCGCGAGCAGGTCCTCGACGGTCTCGCGGCGCACGAGCACACGGCTCGCGCCGTCACGCACGGCGACCACGGGCGGACGTGTCAGCAGGTTGTAGTTCGACGCCATCGACCGGCCGTAGGCACCGGTCGCCGGCACCGCGAGGAGGTCGCCCGCGCGCACGTCGCCCGGGAGCAGCACCTCGTGGACGACGATGTCTCCGCTCTCGCAGTGCTTGCCGACGACGCGCGCGAGGACCGGCTCCGCGTCCGAGGACCGGCCGACGACCTCCGCGTGGTACTGCGCCGCGTAGAGCGCCGGGCGGATGTTGTCGCTCATGCCTCCGTCGACGGACACGTACGTGCGCACGCGCCCGTCGTCGAGCGTCACGGGCTTGACCGTCCCGACCGTGTAGAGCGTGAGCCCGGCGGGCCCGACGATCGCGCGGCCCGGCTCGATCGAGAACCGCGGCAGCGGCGTGCCCAGCTCCGCTGCCACCGCGTCGACCGCGGCCGCGACGTCCTTCGCGACGCGCTCCGGGTCGAGCGCGACCTCCCCGGGCAGGTACGCGATCCCGTAGCCGCCGCCGATATCCACCTCGTCGACGAGCACGCCCGTGCGCGCGGCGAGCTCGGCGCGCAGCTCCAGCACCGCACGCGCCGCGACCTCGAAGCCCGACGGGTCGAGGATC
>JAQSXO010000221.1 GCA_029256625.1 Cellulosimicrobium sp.
CCGGCTCACGGGCGCGCTCCCCCTCCCGGAGGCGATCTGGACCCACCTCGCGTTCACGTTCGTCTCGGTGCTCATCGCGGCGGCGATCGCGATCCCCGCCGGCTGGGCCATCGGACACACCGGACGCGGGCGGGAGTTCGCGGTCGCCCTCTCGGGCGCGGCCCGCGCGGTCCCGTCCTTCGGGCTCGTCCTGCTCCTCGTCCTCGTCTTCGGGGTGACGCACAAGATCGCGGCATCCACGACGGCGTTCGTCCTCCTCGCGATCCCGCCCATCCTCGCGGGCGCCTACGCGGGCGTGGAGGCCGTCGAGCGGCGCGTCGTCGACGGCGCCCGGTCCGTCGGCATGACCGGGTGGCAGGTGCTCCTCAAGGCCGAGGTGCCGCTCGGGCTCCCCCTGCTCATCGGCGGTCTCCGCTCCGCGACGCTCCAGGTGGTCGCGACCGTCACGCTCGCGGGCTACATCGGCAACTGGGGCCTCGGCTTCTACATCGTCCAGGGCATCCAGATCCGCGACTTCTCGCAGATCCTCGGGGCCTCTCTCCTCGTCGTCGTCCTGGCCGTCGTGCTCGACGCGCTGTTCGCGATCCTCCAGCGGGTCGTCGTCCCGCGCGGCGTGACCGCCGGCCGCTCGCCGGACGACGCACCCGCCCGGCGGAGGCGGCGCCCGGCCCCCGCACCGACCACCGCCTGACGCGCGGGGCCCCGATACCGCCCGCCACCCGACCGACCCCTCCCAGTCCTCCCGGTCCCCGGGACGGCCCTCAGAAAGGCAGACTCATGCGCAGCACACGACGCACCGCCGCCCTCGTCGCCGCCGCGGCGACCGCCGTCCTCACGCTCACCGCCTGCGGCGGCGGGAGCGACCCGCTCGACGCGGACACCGGCTCGTCCGACGGCGGCAGCGGCTCGTCCGACACGATCGTCATCGGCTCCCAGGCGTACGACTCGAACGAGATCATCGCCGAGATCTACGCCCAGGCGCTCGAGGCCGAGGGCTTCACGGTCGAGCGGAACTTCTCGATCGGCCAGCGCGACGCGTACATGCCGGCGCTCGAGGACGGCGAGATCCAGCTCTTCCCGGAGTACACGGGCAACCTGCTGCAGTTCTTCGATCCGGAGACCACCGCGACGTCCCCCGAGGACGTCTACGCCGCGCTCCAGGACGCCCTGCCCGACGGGCTCACGGTCCTCGACCAGTCGAGCGCGACCGACCAGGACTCGTACAACGTGACCGAGGCCTTCGCCACGGAGCACGACCTGACGAGCCTCGCGGACCTCGCCGGGCTCGACGTGCCGCTCACGCTCGGCGGGCCGGCCGAGCTCGAGCAGCGCCCCTACGGCCCGCAGGGGCTCAAGGACGTGTACGGCGTCGACGTGTCCTTCGTCGCCACGGGCGACACGACCGTGCAGGACCTCGTGGCCGGGACGGTGAACATCGCCAACGTGTTCAGCGCCGACCCGAGCATCCAGACCGAGAACCTCGTCACGCTCGAGGACCCGGAGAGCCTGTTCCTCGCGTCCAACGTGGTGCCGCTCGTCAACGCGGACCTCGCCGACGAGATCGCGGACGTCATCAACCCGGTCAGCGCGGCGCTCACCCCGGAGGGCCTCATCGCCCTGAACGTCGAGTCCAGGGTCGACCAGCGCTCCCCCGAGGACATCGCCTCGGACTGGCTCTCGGAGAACGGCCTGGCCTGACGCCCCGGCACGCGCGACCGTGGCCCGTCCCGATCCCGGGACGGGCCACGGTCCTGCACCCGGCCGACCGCCGGGTCCGCGGTGTCAGCGCGCGACGCGTGCGGTGATCGCGTCGGCGAACCGGTCGAGCGACCCCGGCGCGAGCGCGAGGAACAGCGACGGCTCGGTGAGCTCGAGCTCGATGACGACGGCGCCGCCGTCGTTGCCGGTGACGACGTCGACGCGCGCGTAGAGGAAGCTCGCCACGTCCCCGCCGCCGACCGAGCCGGCAGCCACCGCGAGCGCCCGGCGCGCGACGTCCAGCTGCTCCTCGGACGCGGTGAACGGGCTCATCTCCTCCTGCTGGTACAGGCCGCGCGTCGGGCGGTGCGGCCCGGTGAGCAGCGCGTTCTTGCGCACGGCGTGGGAGAACTCGCCGTCCACGAAGACCAGCCCCGTCTCCCCCGCGGTGTCGACGCTCGTCACGTACGGCTGCACCATGACCTCGCGCCCCGAGACGAGCAGGTTCTTCGCGTGCTGGATGGCCAGTCCGCGCGAGTGCGCCTCGCCCGCCTGGTAGCGGCCCGTGTCCTTGGCGCCCGCGCTCACGACGGGCTTGATGACGAAGTCGCCCTGCGCCGGGAGGCGGGTGTGGATCGCGCGCGAGGACAGGTTGCGCGCGGGGTCGAGCCACAGCGTCGGGATGACGGGGATGCCCGCGCGCTCGAGCTCGCGCAGGTAGCCCTTGTCGGTGTTCCAACGCAGCACCGGCTCCGTGTTGAGGATGCGCGGGACGCGCCCCGCCCACGCGACGAACTCGTCGCGGCGGGCCGAGTAGTCCCACGTCGAGCGCACGACGACGCCGTCGAACGCGGACCAGTCGACGTCCGGGTCGTCCCAGACGGCGGGCTGCGCGGCGACGCCGCGGGCGTCGAGCGCGCGCACGAGCGGCGCGTCGTCGGGGTCGAGGTGCGGCAGGACGGAGCACGTCGCGAGGGCGACGCGCGGGGCGGAGGTCTCGGTCGTCACGCCCCGAGCCTAGGGCCTGTCCGGGCAGGCGACCCTCGCACGCGTGCCTCGGTCGGGCTCAACCGTCCGGGCGCACCGACTGCCGCAGGAACTCCAGGACCGCGGCGACCCGGTGGTTGGCGCCCTCGGGCAGGTCGAGCAGCCTGTAGATCACGGTGAGCTGCGCCTCGACGGCCTTGGGCGTGATCCCCAGCTCCGACGCGACCGCGCCGTTCGCCCGTCCCTCGGCGACGAGCTGCAGCACGCGGAACTGCGCCACGGGGAGCGCCGCGAGAGGGGTGTCCGTCCGCGGGACCGACCGGCGCACGAGTGCCGGGTCGATGACGACGCGGCCCTTCGCCATGTCGGTGAGCGCCTGGACGAGCCGGCCGGGCTGCGTCGACGACCTCTTCGACAGGTAGCTCCACGCCGACGGCGCGCTGCCGCTGATCGAGCGCACGAGCGCGAGCATGTTGTGGCTCGACACGAGCAGGATCCGCACGCGGGGGTCGCGGTCCTGCAGCGCACGGCCCAGTGCCAGGCCGTTGCCGTCCTCGAGCTCGATGTCCAGGACGGCGACGTCGACCGCGCCCGGCGCGATGGCGGCGAGCGCCTCGCTCTGGCCCGCGGCGTCGGCCACGACCTCGATCCCGGGCTGTGCCCCCAGGAGGGCCAGGACCAGGCCGCGCACCATCGCCTCGTCCTCGACGACGGCCACGCGCAGGGGACGGGCGGCGCTCACGCGCGGTCCTCCGCTTCGGCCGCGGGGCTCAGCACCGGGATCCTCGCGGCCAGCCGGGCACCGCCCATCGCCGAGGGGCCGAGCGTGAGGTCCCCGCCGCGACCCCGGACCCGCGCCCGGAGGCGCGCGACGCCGGACAGCGTCGGCTCCCCCGTGAGGCCGGTGCCGTCGTCGTCCACGACGACGTGCGCGGTGCTCCGGCCCTCCGTGGACGGCTCCCCACGCAGCACCACGCTGACCGCGTCGGCCCGACCGTGCAGCATCGCGTTGTTGACGCCCTCCTCGACGATCGAGAACAGCAGCACCCGGTCCGCCGGCGGCAGGGAGTAGCCGGCGAGCACGGCGTCGGCCACGCCCTCGTAGCGCACGTCCATCCGGACGGAGGGTGGGAGCCGGTCGGTGAGGAGGAGCAGCGCCGTGGAGAGGGAGAAGTCGCCCGCCAGCGGGTACAGGGAGTGCGCCACCGCGCGCACCTCCGACTCGCGCAGCCGGTCGAGCCGCTCGGAGAGCGCCTCGAGCGAGTGTGCCGCCCCCGCCGGGCGACCGTGCTCCAGCTCGTCGCGGATCGCGTCGACCTCACGGATCGCGAGGACGAGGCGCTGCTGGAGCCCGCCGTGCAGCTGGCGCGAGACGTCCCGCCGGACGCGGAGCTCCTCCTCCTCCGCCTCGATCCGGGCCCGCTCGGCGCGCTGGGTCTCCACGAGGCGTCGCCGCTCCTCCGCGCGGATGCGACGCCGCGCGCCGACGTAGTAGAGCGCGACCGAGATCGCGAAGCACGCCTCGAGGGTGCCGAGGGTGACCTGCGCGGCGACGAACGGCCCGGGCGCACCTCGCGGGAGCGTGAGGTACAGCGCGCCCGCCCGCACGGCGCCGACGCCGAGACTGAGCCCGAGCACGAGCACGGCCTGCCTCCGCAGCGGCCAGGCGAGGACGTGCAGCCGCACGAGGACGGCGGCCGCGAGCCCGCTCGCCGCCGCGACCGCGAGGACCAGGACGAGGGCGACGTAGGCGACGCGGCGCAGCTCGGCGCCGGCGAGCATCGGCTCGCCGCCGGGGGCGACGGGCCCGAAGTCCTCGATGGCCCACAGGACGAGCAGGATCGCCGGGACGGCGGCGATCAGCACGATGCCCGCCATCGCGATGAGCGCGACGGCGCGGCGCTCGGCAAGACTCGCGTCCCGGACCACGCTTCATGCTGACAGGGAACCGGTCGTCCGCACCTGGTCAGCCGCGCACGGCGTGGATCACGACGTTCTCGCGGGCGGCCCCGGCCTCCCCCGCGCGCTGCAGGCACGTGATCACCACGAGCCGCGCGCCGCCGTCGGGACGGGGCCCCCAGATGTCCGGGGAGGCGGCGGCGTCGGCCTTCGGCAGGATCTCCGCGCTCTCGACGACGTACGCGGCACCGTCCACGCGCAGCGCGTCGCCGGGGGCGACCGTGACCGCCGGGTCGGTCGCTCCCGGCTCGAAGAACGCGTTGCCGGGCGCGCGCCCGCCCCGCACGGCGTGCATCGCCACGACGAGCGGCCGGGTACCGGCCGACGACGCGCGCTCAGGGTCGTCGAGCACGAACGCCGCGGTCAGGGTGGGTGGGTCGAGCACACCGTCCGGCGCCGACATCTCGGAGAGCGGGACGTCGAGCCCCTGGGCGGGCGCCTCGAACCGGCCGCCGGTCGGGCGCACGGCCGCGGCCGCGACGCTCGGCACCGCGTCGAGACGGACGCACCGCCCGTCGAGGTCGCGCAGGGCGCCGTCGCACGCGCCGCCGTGGCCCAGGCCCGTCCACGTCGCGCCGGCCGCGCCGAGGAGCGCGAGCACGAGGACCACGACCCAGCCGGTCCGGCGCGCCGTGCTCACCGCCGTGCCCCACCCGGACGGCGACGGAGCGTCCGGGCCGCACCCGCCGCGACGAGGACGAGACCGCCCGCGACGACCGCCCACCAGGGCGCGGTGCCCGGCTCGGCCGCCCCGCCCGTGCGGGACACCAGGCCACGGGTCTCGTGCGCGCCGTCGTCCGCGGCGCCGGCCACGGTCTCGTGGGCGGCGCCCGTGCCAGGTCCCGGTGCGTCCCCGGCGATCCGGAGGAGCAGGTCGAAAGAGAACACGCGCTCGCCGACGAGGGCGCGGTTGCCCGTCGTCGCGTCGACGGGCAGGTCGTAGACGACCGGCACGTCGACGGTCGCCCCACGCTCCAGCTCCGCCTCGTGGACCACCGTCGTCCGCCCCTCCAGCCGGGAGGCGGGGATGCCGTTGACCGTGAGGTCGTCGTAGAACGCGTCGTCCGTCCAGCCCTCGCCGCCGGGTTCCCGGTGCGCGACCGCGTCGACCACGCTCGCCGTGAGCGTGCCGGCGGTCGGGCCCTCGTTGCGCACGCGCAGCACCGCGCGCCCGGAGTCGCCCGGGACGACGACGACCTCGCCCAGCAGCGAGCCGTCGACGAGCACGGCGTCGTCCGTGGTGCCGGGACCCGTGAGGCGGACCAGCGGCGTGCCGTCGACGTCGCGCTCGAGCGCGACCGGGTCGGTCCCGGCGACCGCGGCCGCG
>JAQSXO010000222.1 GCA_029256625.1 Cellulosimicrobium sp.
CACGCTCGACCTCGCAACAGCAGTGGTGCCACCGCTCGCGTTCGCGTCGTTCGAGCTGCGCGGGCAGCCTGATCCGATCGCGGCGCTGGAAGCCGTGCGGTCCTGTACCGACCGTGTCGACATCTTCTGCCAAGCCGGCCAGATCATGGTGCCTACCCAGCACTCAGATCTGATGGCCTATCTCGAGCCGATGGTTCATCCGGTTCGGCGTCCCCGACCGGGATATCTCTTCCATCCCAAGGTGTGGTTCCTGGAGTACCGGGCCGACGGCGAACCGGATCGGTTCCGGCTGATCTGCTCCACGCGTAACCTGACGCCGTCGAGCGCATGGGATGCGGCGGTGACGCTCGATGGGGTCCGGGGCGATCGGCCTGCCAGACGCAACACGCCGATTGCCGCGTTCATCGCCAGCCTGCCCACGCAATCGCTCCAGGTGCTCTCCGAGCGCCGCCAGCAGCGGATCGCGGGCCTTGCAGACGCCGCCGCCTACGTCGAGTGGGAGCGGCCGGAGCTCGTGAACAACATCGAGTTCCATGCGTTCGGAGTGCGCGGTGCCAAGGCGGCGCCAGACTTCTCCGGCTATCGGCACCTGGTCATCTCGCCGTTCGTGACCGACGACGGACTCGCCCACGTGACGCGGGGCGCCCGCGGGAACATCACGCTCGTCTCATGCAGGGATGCACTCGCCGCGTTGAGCCGCGACACGATGGCCGACGTCGAGGCGTTCGAGATCGACCCGCTGGCTGCACTCCACCTTCCCGACGACGGCGACTACGTCCACAGCGCGACGGATCGGTCGTCGCCGTCGGTCGAGGTCGAGACACGCTCCGGTCTGCACGCGAAGGTCACGGTCGTCGAGCGCGAGCGACGCGCACACGTGTTCATCGGGTCGCCCAACGCGACCGGACCTGCATACGGCGGGAACGTTGAGTTCGCCGTCGAGCTGGTCGGCGGTGCCACCAAGCTGGGCGTGGACGCCTTTCTCGGCGACGGGCAGGGGCTTCGCTCATTGCTCGTTACCTACGACGGTGCGGGCGGCGTGGGACCGGACCCGGCCGAAGAGGTCCTGAAGGCGTTGCGCAACGCGCTGCGCGCCCTGGCGGAGATTCCCTTCACTCTGACGGTTGTGCCGAGCACCCAAAATGTCGTGCACGATCTCCGACTGACGAGCGAGGGCTCGCTTCCGCTCCCGTCGGGGCTCGCCCTTCAAGCGGAGCTCCTGACCGTCAAAGGTAAGGTCCGTGTTCCCGAGGCAGCGAGCCCTGTGGACGTCACGTTCGACGGCGTCACGGTTCCTGACATCACGCCGTTCGTGATCCTCCGGGTCACGGACATCGAGAGCTCGACCGTCTCGAACCCAGTCGAGCTGTCCACGGTGATCCATGCGCACCTGGTCGGTGATCCACCGAACCGCCTCGACGAGGTCCTGGCGCGTCAGGTCGATACCCCAGAGAAGTTCCTGAGGTTCCTCATGCTGCTCCTCGGGATCGGCGACGCCGCGCTCATGACGTTGGTCGAAGGCGAAGGCGACGGCGCCGGGCAGGGCGAGTGGCAGGTGGGTGCCGGCGGCACCGGCATCTTCGAGACCATCGTCACGGCGCTCGCCACCAAACCTGCTTCGCTCCGCGATCTCGACCGGCTCGTTCGGCGTCTCCAGAGCACCGACGCGGGAGCGCAGGTGCTGCCGCCAGGGTTCGACGACCTGTGGACGTCGGTCTTTGATGCCCTCGAACGACTGGAGGTGTGAGCGATGGCAGGTCAGTTCCGCGCTGAGTCGATCCTCTCAGGGCTCACGACGTTCCAACGCGCCACCGTCGACCACATCATCGATCGGTTCTACGGCCCGGCAGAGGCGAACCGATTCCTCGTCGCCGACGAGACAGGACTGGGCAAGACGATGGTGGCGCGTGGCGTGATCGCCCGCACAATCGAAGAACTTGCCACAGACGACTCCGTCGAGCGCATCGACGTCGTCTATGTCTGCTCGAACGCCGACCTCGCGCACCAGAACCTCGGCAAGCTCAACGTCACAGGGGACCGAACGCTCTCGTTCTCGAGCCGGCTGACGATGCTTGCCAGGTACTCCGGACGGCTCCGCCCGGCAGACGTCAACGGGAGTCGCAAACCGGTCAACCTCATCGCGTTCACGCCCGGGACGTCGTTCGAGAAGGGATGGCGCTCGGGCCTGGCCGAGGAGCGCGCCCTCATCTACCTGCTGCTTGCCCGCGAAGACAGCCTCGACCTCGCACGACGGGCCCGCCACAAGGCGGCGATGATCGCGCTCAAGGGCTCGGTCCGCACCGCCGAGCGCTTCGAACAGACCGTCGACTGGCTCGAGCGAGACCTGCGGGGCGAGATCAACGAGACGGTCGCGACCGCGTTCAGCCACGCGGCGCAGGCCGAGGGGCTGATCAACCGGTTCGACACCGTGCTGGAGGCCATCGGACGAAGGCGGCGCCTGCCCGACGGCCTGTGGGACGAGATGTGGCGTCTCATCAGCGACCTGCGCTCGACGCTCGCTCGCGAGAGCGTCACGCTGCTCGAACCGGACCTGGTGATCCTCGACGAGTTCCAGCGGTTCCGACATCTGCTCGACCCGGAGAACCCCGCGGGCGAGCTCGCCCATCACCTCTTCGACCACGGGGCGACTTGCCTGCACCCGGAACGGTCGGCTCGCCCGATCGCCAAGACCCTGCTTCTCTCAGCCACGCCATACAAGCCGTTCACGTACGCTGAGGAAGGCGAGGACCACCACCGCGACTTCATGCAGGTCATCCGGTGGCTCAGCCGGTGGAACCGCGGCGGAGACCGCACCGTGGAGATTGAGCGCCTGCTCGAGGATTACCGCACGGCGGTCGTGGCCGGCCGGCCGATCGACGGTCTCACCCGGGCGCTGCGGTCCGCGCTGCTCGAGGTCATGGTTCGCACGGAGCGTCCGCACGCGCTCGTGACGACCATGACGTCAGAGAAGAGCGACCCGGTAGGCGGAACGACCCCCGACGCGTTGCTCGGTTACGTCGCATTGCGCGACCTCGCGCGTCTCGTCGATGCACCGATGGGAGTGGAGTACTGGAAGTCCGCGCCGTATTTCGCGAACTTCATGGACGGGTACAAGATCGCGGACAGGGTGCGCACCGCGCTTGACGACCCGGCGGCGGCACCGGGAGTCCGGGCGGCGCTTCGCAAAACGCGTCGACTCGACCTGGCGGCAATTGCCGAGCACCAACCACTCGATTCTGACCTCGGCAACGCCCGCCTCCAGCGGATGGCGGAACAGACAGTCGGGCGCGACTGGTGGAAGCTGCTGTGGCTACCCCCGACCCTGCCGTACTACACGCCCGGAGGGCCATATGCCGACGTCAGCCCGATGACGAAGCGCCTCGTCTTCTCGTCGTGGACGGCGACGCCGACGTCGATCGCGTCGCTGCTCAGCTACGAGGCGGAACGGCGCGCCGTCGGCACGGCGTGGGATGGGAAGCCGATCGACGAGCGGGAGACGGACCGCCGCGGCCGGCGGAGCCGACTCGCGTATCGCATGGACAGTCGTGATCGGGAGCGACCGGCGTCAATGGCGCACATGGCCTTGTTCTGGCCGATGCCTGGCCTGGCCGAGCTCGCCGACCCGCGTGCGGCACGCCGGGTAAGCGGGGGACAACTGGACCCTGGCGCGCATCTCGACCACATCACGGCGCGGCTCGGCGTCCCGGAGCCAGGAGACGGCACGGTCACGGAGGCTTCGCACTGGTTCGAGGCATTCGCTCGCGACGACTCGCTCCCGCCGCAGCTGGCGGCAGACGCGAACCCGGTGGCGAAGATCGTCGCCGCCATGACCGGTCACCAGGACGAGGCAGACACCGATGATGACGTGGCCTCGATCGCGCTGCCCGAGGCGCTGACGAGGCATGTCGAGGCCGCGCTCGCAGCGCGGACGACGGAGCAGAACCGACCCGTCACCGCCTCGACCCTCCGGCAGGTCGCGGCGATCGCTGTGTACTCGCCGGCCAACATCGCCTACCGCGCGCTCCAGCGGATCAGTCACGACCAGCCACGCGTCACGCCCGACGGGCTCTGGATCGCTGCGGCCTCGTTGGCTGCGGCGTTCCGTTCCACGTTCACACGCCCCGAGACCACGCTTCTCCTCGACCAGCTCACCGGCGGCGAGGTGTACTGGCAGGCTGTGCTTCGGTACAGCGCATGGGGAAACCTGCAGGCGGTCATGGACGAGTACCTGCACCACCTCGCGGTCAGCCACGGCAAACCGAATCTCGACGACGCCGCACTGCTCGACCTCGCGCGCGTCGCCGCGGGAGCGATCAGCCTCCGACCGGTCCGCTACGAGTTGTTCAACCCGGACGCGCCGGAATCACGCACGACCCTCTCGGCACGTTTCGCTCTCCGGTACGGAGGGCGGCGACAGGACCAGGAGAGCGTCCGCCAGCCCCAGGTGCGACAGGCCTTCAACAGTCCGTTCTGGCCGTTCGTCCTCGCGAGCACAAGCGTGGGTCAAGAGGGCATCGACCTCCACTGGTGGTGCCACGCGATCACCCACTGGAACACGCCGGCGAGCCCCATCGACTTCGAACAGCGCGAAGGGCGTGTCGACCGGTATGACGGTCACGCCGTCCGGCTGAACATCGCAGAGTGGCACGGCGAGGAGATCCTGGCCAGTGCTGACTTCGACCCGTGGGATGCCGCCTACCGCATCGCGGGAGAGCGCGCCGACGCCACTCTCGGAGCCTTCGCGCCGCACTGGGTGTACCGCGGTTCCGCGACGATCGAGCGACACATCTCGCCGTTCGCCCTCAGCACCGACCTTCGCCGCCTGGCGCAGATCAAGAAGGACGTCGCGCTGTACCGGCTGACGTTCGGACAGCCGCGGCAGGAGGACATGCTGGAGCTCCTGAAGCAGCGATACGCGGAGGCGGGGGAGAGCGACCTCACGAGACTGAGGCTGGACCTGAGTGCGCCATCCGGGTGAGCGTCGATGCTCAGGTGTGTCTGCCCGGGTAGTGCGGGGTGGCCCTATGCCCTCCAACTTGTGGCAATCAAAGGAGGGCCGAGACATCTCCTGCACGTTGAGCAGACCCGTGTGTGGTGGGAATGCGGTCAACTACCAGTCACGGCGGGCACAGGCGACCTGGATCGGTTGGTTACGTCGCTGAGGTCCTCGTGGACACCCCGGGCTGTCGTTGCCGGGCGTCTCCGCGACCTGCCGTGGCATCCTGGAATGCGTGATTACCGACCGCGCGCTCCAGCCCCGCGACAGGCCCGCGGCCAATGATTCCGTCGCAAAGATGCAGGTCAGGCCGACTTCCACCAGTTGCACCGTGGATGTCGGGGGTTCGAGTCCCTCCGGGCCCACCCCGTCCGTAGGACGAGTGCCCACGTCGTAGCGGGTACGCAAGACGTCGCCCTCGCGATCGACGGCGAACGTCCGACGCGCTCCCGGCCCACGCCTGGCCCTGGCCGACCGGCGGACTGCGATGGCAGTCTGACACGGTGGCCCACAAGAAGCGGTACGGCGTCGTGATCGTGGTAGTGGTCGTCGCGCTGGTGGCGGCGGGTCTCGCCCGCGGCATCTGGCAGAACGGTCCGCGCTGGGCGTGGAAGCTCGCGGACCTCGACCGGAACGAGCTGCTCCTCGGCGGGGTCGACGACGTCGAGGACGGTGAGGTCGTCACGGTCGACGACGACTCGGTGGTCGTGCGGTACACGCGACCGGAGCTCGACTTCTTCGGTGTCGCGACCGGGAACGTGGGGCAGGAGGTGTGCTACCGGTTCCCCCTGGACGACCCGGACGCTTTCCGCCGGGTGACCTGTCCCTGAGCAGCCCGGCGGCATGTCGGAGCCCACCCCTAGCATCTGCCGCACCAGCAGCGACGACGTGACGGTGAGGTAGAGGGTGCTCGAGAAGGTCAAGGGTCTGTTCCGACGCGACGAGGAGCAGGCGGCCGAGCGCTCGGCTCGTCGACGCGCTGAAGGTGCTCGCCGCCGAGTCGCCGGGGCTCGCGAACCGCGCGGTCGCCTACGTGCACCGGGGCGAGGGGCCGGAGGTCCTGCTGGAGCTCGAGGCCCTGCGCGGCGGTGACGTCGAGGCGCTGCTGGGGCGGCCGGGGCAGTCCGGGATCTACTCGTGGACGACGCCCGCGCAGGACGACCTGCTCAAGGCTGCGGTGCCGGGCTGGACGTCCGCGAAGGCGGTCACGGCCCGGTCCAACCTCTACACGCTGAGCGACTCCGTGACGATCCCCGAGCTCGTGCGGCTCGGCCGGGTGCTCAGCGCCGTGTCGTCGGAGGTCGACCGCGAGCGCCCCGCCGATCCGCGCTGGCTCACGGTGCTGGTCAACGACATGTCGCGGCGCGCGAACGAGCGCCGCAAGGGCAAGAACGGCAAGCAGACGCCCGACCGCTGGACGCCGGACCTGCTGGTGGCGCTCGCGGTCGAGGGCGGCGTGCCGGAGGCCGATGCGACGGCGGTCGTGCTGCGCGAGCTCTTCGAGCGCCCGACGTCGTCGGGCTGGGCGTCGCGGCACCTCGGTCCGGCGCTCCTCGGCGCCCCGGCGCGCGACTTCGTGGTCGCGCACGTCGACGTCGCGACCCAGGCGCTGCCGGGCGTGAGCGCGGCCGGCCGGACGGAGCTGGTCGAGCTCGTGGCGTCCGACCCGGCGGCGACGGCGGCGCTCGCCCCGCTCCTGGCGCGGCTCGCGGCGGACACGAGCAAGGGCGTGCGCGAGGCGGCGGTGGCCGCCGTCGCACAGCTCCCGGGCGAGCGTCAGCGCGAGATCCTCACCCCGCTCCTCACGGCCCTCCCGCCGTCCCGGCTCGGGACGGTCGTGACGCGCCTCGCGCAGGTCGACGGCGGGCTGGCCGACCTCGAGCGGGCCGCCGAGCAGTCGACCGGCGCGCGCGCGACGCTCCTGCGCGACACCGTCGAGCGCGCCCGCGTGCTCGACGCCGCGCAGGAGGACGAGCCCACGATCGACGTCCCGCCCTACGAGCCGCTGCCCGAGACGGTGCTCGGCGACGAGTTCGTGCAGGCCGCGCGGGCCGCGATCGACACCGCCCTCGAGCGTGCCCGCGCCGAGCTCGCGGCGCACCCCGGGAGGAAGGACGACGACGGGTGGCCGCGGTGGCGTCGCCAGACCGTCGAGCAGGACCTCAAGGAGCTGCCCGGCATCACGGACGAGGACCTCCGGGTCTTCGCGGCGTTCCTGTCCGGGGCGAGCACGCGTCGCCCGGGCGGCGTCGCGATGCGCCGGCTGTCCGCACCGGGCGTCTTCTCGCGCCTCCCCGGCATCACCCTCCTGCACCGGCTGCGGCTCCAGGCGAACGAGGCGCGCGGCCACAGCGAGCGGTTCGGCTGGTATCGGCTCAACGAGGGCGACATGCTCGACGGCGACCTGCGCGTCCTCGACGAGGCGCTGCGGCGCATCGGTCGCGACGACGCCGAGGCGCTCGTCGACGAGCTGTACTTCTCGACGTGGTGGGCCATGGACACGGTGACGCCCGAGAACGCGTGGCCGTACTACGCGGAGCGGCTCGACCGGCTCGCCGCGGCGCTCGACGACCGCGAGCGCACCTACGGCACGACGAAGCCCGCACGGGCGCTCGCGGTGCTCGCGCAGCTCCCGCACGTACCGCGCCGGTTCCTGCCGCGACTGACCGAGCTCGCGCTCGGCGAGGGCCGCACCTACCGCGCGACGGCGCAGGCGGCGCTGAGCACGCACCCCGGCGTGCGAGGGCTCGCCGAGCAAGGGCTCGGGAACGGCCGGTCCGAGGTGCGTCGCACCGCGGCGGAGTGGCTCGCCCGGCTCGGTGACGCCGACGCGGTCCCCGCGCTGCGCGCCGCGCTGGCGAAGGAGCGCAGCGAGGTCGTCCGCGCGGCGCTCCTCACGTCGCTCGAGAGCCTCGGCGAGGACATCTCGGTCGACCTCGCGCCCGCGGCGCTGCTCGCCGAGGCGACCAAGGGTCTGCGCGGCAAGGCCCCGGTGAGCATGGCGTGGTTCGACCTGGGCTCCTTGCCCGACGCGCGCTGGGCGGCGGACGGCTCGCCGGTGGACCCGACGATCCTGCGCTGGTGGGTCGTGCTCGCGGTCAAGCTCAAGGACCCGAGCGGCGTGGGGCTCCTCGAGCGGTACCTGTCCCTCCTCCAGGAGGAGGACCGGGCGCGCCTCGGCAGCCACGTGCTGAGCGCGTGGGTCGCGCAGGACACGCGCAACCCGTCGGCGCAGGAGAGCGAGGCGCACGCCACGGCGGGCGCGCAGGTGCGCTACGACCAGTACCAGGCGTGGGCCAAGCGCTCGCCGGAGTACTACTCGGTCGAGGCGTCCAAGACGGTGGAGGACCACCACCGCGACCTCTACCGGGAGCACCAGGCGACCTACCTCGGCTCGGCGGTCAAGGACAAGGGGATGCTCGCGCTCACGGTCGCGATGCCGGGCGGCGAGCTCGCCGCGACGTTCCAGCGCTACGCCAAGGCGCACGTCGGTCGCCGGGCGCAGACCGAGGCGCTCGTCCAGGCGCTCGCGGCGAACGGGCAGCCAGCGGCGATCCAGGAGCTCCTCGCCGTCTCGCGCCGCTTCCGGCAGGCGACGGTGCAGGAGACGGCGCAGCACCTCGCGGCCGAGCTCGCGGACCGGCGCGGCTGGACCGCCGACCAGCTCGCGGACCGGACGGTCCAGACGGCGGGCTTCGAGGACGACGGCCTGCTCCACCTCGACCTCGGGTCGCGCGAGTACGTCGGGCGCATCACGCCCGCGTTCACGCTCGAGCTCACGAGCGACGCGGGCAAGGTCGTCAAGGCGCTCCCGGCTGCGCGGGCGCAGGACGACCCGGAGCTCGTCTCGGCCGCGAAGAAGCAGCTCACCGCGAGCCGCAAGGAGCTCAAGGCGGTCGTCGCGCTGCAGACGCAGAGGCTCTACGAGGCGATGTGCGTGGGCCGCACGTGGACCGCGCAGGAGTGGCAGGAGTACCTGCTCGGCCACCCGGTGATGTCGCGGCTCGTCGAGCGGCTCGTGTGGGTCGAGAATCCCGGCACGGACGCGGCGCGCCCGTTCCGTCCCGACGGCGGTGCGCTCCTCGACGCGGACGACGAGGACGTCGAGCTCGGCGAGGGTTCGACGGTCGGGCTCGCGCACGCAGTGCTGCTCGGCCCGGACACCACGGCCGCGTGGTCGGCGCACCTCGCGGACTACGAGGTCACGCCGCTCTTCGCGCAGCTCGACGTCGCGACGCCCGACGTCCCCGCCGGCGCGACGGCGATCGACGACCACAAGGGCTGGTTCTCCGACAGCTTCTCCATCCGCGGGCGCGCCACCAAGCGCGGCTACACGCGCTCCCAGGCCGAGGACGCCGGGTGGTTCAGCGCGTACACGAAGTCGTTCGCGAGCGCAGGGATCGTCGTGCAGATCGAGTTCACGGGGTCGTTCGTCCCGGAGGAGAACATCGCCGCCGCGGTGACCGCGCTGACGTTCGAGCGGAGCGGCCGCGGGTCGGGTCGCGGGACCGCGCGCATCGCGGACCTCCCGCCCGTGCTGGTCGCGGAGGCGTATCGCGACTACGTCGCCGTCGCCGAGGCGGGCACGTTCGACCCCGACTGGGAGCGCAAGAGCCAGTACTGACCGTGCCGGTCGGCCCGCACCAGGGCCGACCGGCACGGCGCGGTGCGGGCGCCGGGTGACGGCCCCCGCACCGCCCGTCGTGTGGGACGCGGCTCCTACGCTGACCCGCAGGACCACGGGCACGGCGCCCGCGACCCGACGAAGGAGGAGCCCGGGTGACGAGCACGACGACCGGTGACGCGAAGGTCGCGGCCGGAGGGCCGGGCGAGCTGCGGCCGCCCGCCGAGGTCCGGTACGCCGACGAGCTCGCGGCGCTCGCCGCGGCGGACGCGCGGCGCGGCGCCGACGTCCCGCCCGGGTGGCGACTGAGCCCGCGCGCCGTGCGCGCGTTCGTCGTGGGTGACGCCGAGCTGGGCGTGAGCCGCAAGTTCTTCGGCGACGACCCGCTCGTCGACCGCGCGGTCGTGTCGCTGCTGGGCCGCCAGGGGCTCATGCTCGTCGGCGAGCC
>JAQSXO010000223.1 GCA_029256625.1 Cellulosimicrobium sp.
TCCGCCTTGGTGTAATCGGCAGCACAAGGGTTTTTGGTGCCCTTGGTCCAGGTTCGAGTCCTGGGGGCGGAGCTCGTGCCACCGATCCCGAGGGGAACACCCATGGAAGCTCAGCAGGGCACCGACTCCACCGTCGCCCCCGCTGCCGTGATCGTCCTCGCCGCCGGCGAGGGCACGCGGATGAAGTCGTCCACCCCCAAGATGCTGCACACGCTCGCGGGCCGCAGCCTGCTCGGGCACGTGCTCGTCGCGGCGCGCTCGCTCGACCCGGCGCTGCTCGCCGTGGTCGTGCGGCACGAGCGCGACCGCGTCGCCGAGCACGCCGTCTCGGTCGACCCGGACGCGGTCGTCGTCGACCAGGACGAGATCCCCGGGACGGGGCGCGCGGTGCAGTGCGCGCTCGCCGCGCTCGACGCCAAGGCCCACGCGCAGGCGCTCCTGCACGGCGTGCCCGACGGCGAGGAGGGCCGCGGCCTGGGCGACGGGCTCGAGGGCCCCGTGGTCGTGACCGCGGGCGACACGCCGCTGCTCGACGGCGGCACGCTCGGCCAGCTCCTCGCCGCGCACGTCGCGGACGGCAACGCGGTGACGATGCTGACGACCGAGCTCGAGGACGCGACGGGCTACGGGCGCGTCGTGCGCGACGGCTCGGGCGACGTGCAGCGCATCGTCGAGCACAAGGACGCGTCGGCGGACGAGCGCGCGATCCGCGAGATCAACGCGTCGATCTACGTGTTCGACGCCGCGGTCCTGCGCCGCGGGCTGGGCACGCTCGGCCGCGACAACGCGCAGGGCGAGGTCTACCTGACGGACGTCGTCGCGGCGGCGCGCGCCGAGGGCGGCACGGTCCGCGCTCTCGTCTCGGCGGACCCGACGGTCGTCGAGGGCGTCAACGACCGCGTGCAGCTCGCGACGCTGCGCGCGGAGCTCAACCGCCGGATCCTCGAGGACTGGATGCGCGAGGGCGTGACGGTCGTCGACCCGGCCACGACGTGGGTCGACGTCGACGTCGAGCTCGCGCGCGACGTCACCCTCCTCCCGGGCACGCAGCTCCACGGCGCGACGGTCGTCGCCGAGGGCGCGACGATCGGCCCGGACACGACGCTCACGGACACCGAGGTCGGCGCGGGCGCGACCGTGACCCGCACGCACGGCAGCCTGGCCGTGCTCGGCGCGGGGGCGTCCGTCGGCCCGTTCGCCTACCTGCGGCCCGGCACCGTGCTGGGCGCAAAGGGCAAGATCGGCACGTTCGTCGAGACGAAGAACGCGGAGATCGGTGAGGGCTCCAAGATCCCGCACCTGTCCTACGTCGGGGACGCGACGATCGGCGACCACACGAACATCGGTGCCGCGTCGGTCACGGTCAACTACGACGGCGTGCACAAGCACCGCACCGTCATCGGCTCGCACGCCCGCACCGGTGCGGACAACATGTTCGTCGCGCCCGTGAGCGTCGGCGACGGCGCGTACACCGCGGCCGGGTCCGTCATCCGCCGCGACGTGCCCGCGGGCGCGCTCGGCGTGAGCGGCGGCCAGCAGCGCAACATCGAGGGCTGGGTCGAGCGCCGCCGCCCCGGCACGGCCGCCGCCGACGCCGCGGCCGCCGCGCGCGCCGCGGACCCGGAGGCGCCCCCGCTCGGCGCGCAGGCGCAGGCGCAGCTCGCGGACCAGAGCGCCGCCGCGACGGCCGACCGCCCCACCCCGCCACCCCCCGGCCCGGAGCTCGAGCACACGCTCGAGGCGCTGCGTGGCGGTCGCTCCGCGACCACGGCAGACTGACCGCGTCCGGCCCCGATCTCCTCAGACCTACCCCGCACCCGGAAACACCACCGAAGGAACCCACTGGTATGAGCAGCACGATCGCCGGAAACGGGGAGAAGTCCCTCGTCCTCGCCTCGGGGCGCGCGCACCCCGAGCTCGCCAACGACGTCGCGCGGGAGCTGGGCATCGACCTGCTGCCCACGACCGCGTACGACTTCGCGAACGGCGAGATCTACGTCCGGTTCGGCGAGTCGGTGCGCGGCGCCGACGTCTTCATCCTCCAGAGCCACACCGCGCCGATCAACCAGTGGATCATGGAGCAGCTGCTCATGGTCGACGCGGCCAAGCGCGCCTCGGCCCGCACCATCACGGTCGTCCAGCCGTTCTACGGCTACGCGCGCCAGGACAAGAAGCACCGCGGCCGCGAGCCGATCTCGGCCCGCCTCATGTCCGACCTGTTCACGGCCGCGGGCGCCGACCGCCTCATGAGCGTCGACCTGCACGCCGCGCAGACGCAGGGCTTCTTCGACGGCCCCGTCGACCACCTGTGGGCCATGCCGATCCTCACGGACTACGTCCGCACGCGCGTCGACACGTCGAACGTCACGGTCGTCTCGCCCGACGCCGGCCGCATCCGTGTCGCCGAGCAGTGGGCGGCCAAGCTCGGCGGTGGCCCGCTCGCGTTCGTGCACAAGACGCGCGACATCACGCGCCCCAACCAGGCCGTCGCGAACCGCGTCGTCGGCGAGGTCGAGGGACGCGACTGCGTGCTCGTCGACGACCTCATCGACACCGGCGGCACGATCGCCGAGGCGGTGCGCGTCATCCTCGCGGCGGGCGCGCGGTCGGTCATCGTCGCGGCGACGCACGGCGTGCTGTCCGACCCGGCGGCGCAGCGCCTCTCGGAGTGCGGGGCGAGCGAGGTCGTCATCACGGACACGCTGCCCATCGCCGCGGAGAAGCAGTTCCCGCAGCTCACCGTGCTCTCCATCGCGCCGCTCGTCGCGCGCGCCATCCGCGAGGTGTTCGACGACGGGTCGGTCACCTCGCTCTTCGACGGCAACAGCTGACAGGAGGGGCCGTGGGCGGCTCGGGAGTGACGACCACCGGACAGGGGGCGGTGACCGCGGCGCCGGACGTCGCGGTCGTCGAGCTGGGCGCGGAGTCGAGCGCGCCCGGCGTCCAGGAGGCCCTCGACCGGGCGAACGCGGGGCTCGCCGCAGCGCGGGACGCGCTCGTCGCGGCGGGCGTCGACCCGGCCGACGTGCGCACGTCGCAGACGTCGACGTGGACCGAGCAGCGCGACGACGGCCCCCGCACGACGGCACGGCTCACGCTGCGCGCGACCGTGCGGGACGTCGCGGCGTGCGGCGAGATCGTCCGCGCCGCGCTCGACGCGGCCGGGCCCGTCGCGCGCCTCGACTCGACGAGCCTCGCCGTCGGCGACCCGGGACCGCTCGCCGTGGCGGCGCGCGACGCCGCGTTCGCCGACGCGCGCTCGCGCGCCGAGCAGTACGCCCGGCTCGCCGGCCGTTCGCTCGGCCCGGTCGTCGAGGTCCGCGAGGACGCGGGCGGGCCCGGCCCGATGCCGCGCCTCATGGCGGCCAAGGCCGCGAGCGACGCGCTCGTCGTCGAGCCGGGCACGCAGGAGGTCCGCGCGAGCGTCACGGTGCGCTGGGAGCTCGCGGACTGACGCCCGCGGCGCGCGACCGTGCGCGGCGCACGCCCGGGCCGTGACAAAAGGCAGGTGTTCCCGGCACCGGCGCGCCGTAGCGTGAGGACCATGCTCATCCTCGAGGACTACCTGCTGCTCACGCTCGACGACGTGACCGGGAAGGCCGTCGTCGACGCCTCGTACCGCGAGCAGGTCGCCGCGGGGGCGCTCCTCGTCGAGCTCGCGCTCCTGGGCCGCGCCGACCTCGCGGGCGACGGCGACGGCGGACGCGTCGGCCGGATCGTCGTGCGGGACCCGTCCCCGACGGGCAACGCGCTGCTCGACGAGGCGCTGACCGTCGTGCGGTCGCGCGAGGGGTCGAAGCCGAAGGCGCTCGTGGCGCCCCTCGCGAAGCTCAAGCCGGCGTCCCGCGCGGTCGGGTCGCTCGCCGAGCGGGGCGTCCTGCGCCGCGAGGAGGGCCGTGTGCTCGGGATCTTCCCGACGACGCGCTGGCCGGCGGCCGACACCCGGCACGAGGACGGCGTCCGCGCCGACCTGTGGCGCGTCCTCGTCGACGGCGGTGCGCCGGACCAGCGCACCGCCGCCCTGGTGGCGATCCTCGCCGCGACCGGGCAGGCGGGCCGGGTCCTGGCGGCGGGCGGCGGTCAGGGGGCGCCGGCCGTCGTGGACGGCGGGACCGACACCGGGGCGCGCCGCCGCGCCGTCGACGCGCGCGCGAAGGAGATCGCCCGGCAGAGCTGGGCCAGCGAGGCCGTCCGTGCCTACGTCGAGGAGGTCACCGCGGCGATCCTCGTCGGGGCCACGGTCGCGGCGACCGCGGCAGCGACGAGCTGACGAGCCCGTTCCCGGGTCGCCCGCGGTGTCAGGGCCGACCCAGCGCGCGGTACGTCCAACCGGCGTCGCGCCAGACCACGGGGTCGAGCGCGTTGCGCCCGTCCAGGACGCGGCGGTGCGCGACGTGCTCGCCCAGCGTGCGCGGGTCGAGGTCGCGGTACTCGCGCCACTCCGTGAGCAGCACGACGACGTCGGCCTCCTGCACCGCCTCCTCGACGGTCGCCGCGAACTTCAGCTCGGGCGCGGTGCGTCGCGCGTTCTCCACCGCACGCGGGTCCGTGACGACGACGTGCGCGCCCTGCAGGTGCATCTGCATGGCGACGTTGAGCGCGGGGGAGTCGCGGGTGTCGTCGCTGTCGGGCTTGAACGCGGCGCCGAGGACGGCGACGTTGCGCCCCACGATCGACCCGCCGCACACCTCGCGCGCGAGGTCGACCATCCGCACGCGCCGCCGCATGTTGATGGAGTCGACCTCCCGCAGGAAGGACAGCGCCTGGTCGACGCCCAGCTCGCCCGCACGGGCCATGAACGCGCGGATGTCCTTGGGCAGGCACCCGCCGCCGAAGCCGAGGCCGGCGTTGAGGAAGCTCCGGCCGATGCGGGCGTCGTGCCCGATCGCGTCCGCGAGGACGGTGACGTCCCCTCCGGTCGCCTCGCAGAGCTCGGCCATGGCGTTGATGAAGGAGATCTTCGTCGCGAGGAACGAGTTCGCCGCGACCTTCACGAGCTCTGCCGTCGCGAAGTCGGTGACGACCTTCGGCGTGCCGTCCGCGAGGACGCTCGCGTAGACCCGGTCGAGGACCTCCTCCGACGTGCCGTCGTCGCCCGGTTCGACGCCGTACACGAGGCGGTCCGGGTGGAGCGTGTCCTGGACGGCGTGACCCTCGCGGAGGAACTCGGGGTTCCACACGAGGCGAGCCCCGGGCTGGGCCTCGCGGACGCGCGCGGCGATCCGGGCGGCGGTCCCGACGGGGACCGTGGACTTGCCGACGACGACGTCGCCCGGGGCCAGGTGCGGCAGGAGGGACTCGACCGCGGCGTCGACGAAGCGCAGGTCCGCCGCGTACTCGCCCTGCCGCTGCGGCGTGCCGACGCACACGAAGTGGACCCGTGCGCCGGCCGCCCGGGACACGTCCGTCGTGAACGACAGGCGGCCGCCCCCGACCTCCTGCTCGAGGAGGTCGGGCAGGCCCGGTTCGAAGAACGGTGCCTGCCCGGCGGTGAGCGCCGCGACCTTGTCGGCGTCGACGTCGACGCCGACGACGTCGTGCCCGAGGGAGGCCATGCTCGCCGCGTGCACCGCGCCGAGGTACCCGCAACCGACGACAGAGATCCGCATGTGCCCTCCTCAGGTGCCCGCGACGCGCACCTGCACGCGGTGCCGGTGCGGCGACCGCACGGGCACCACGCTAGTTCGGCGGCGCGGGGTTGCCGAGGATGAATTCAGGCACCCGGCGGTTTCTCCTGCGGCCCACGCCCGGGTACAGTAGTCAGGTTGCCTCGGCGAGGGACGTCTGACGGCCGGCGGCGCTGGACCGGTGAGCACACCGGCAGCGCGGGACCGCGAGTGTCAGCCAGACCTGTTGGATCTCCGTTATCGACTGGGCGGTCGTCCTCCTGCGCGCCCGTCACACGTCCCGCGCCGACGCAGCCGCCCGTCCGGG
>JAQSXO010000224.1 GCA_029256625.1 Cellulosimicrobium sp.
GTCAGCGGGTCCGGCATGTACTCCGGCGCCTTGCACGCGGCGGGGGAGACGTACGTCGCGACGCCGAGCTGCGCGAGCGTCTCGCGGTCGCCCGCGCCGTCGGCCGTGAGGTTCGACTCCCAGCCGGCGTAGACGAGGTCGGGCTCGGTCTCCAGGACCGCCTCGGCGCCGGGGACCTGGTCGGAGAGCGGCTCCGCGACGGCGGGCACGTCCGCCGCGGCGTCGGCGAGCGACTCGGGCACCGGGCCGTCGGCGAACGCGCTCGCGACGATCCGGTCGCCGAGCCCGAGCGCGAGGAGCATCTCCGTGGTGCTCGACTTGATCGTCACGACGCGCTCCGGCGCGGCGTCGAACGTCACCTCGAACCCGCAGTCGTCGAGCGTGAGCGGGTAGGTCGTCGCTGCCGCACCGCCCGACGGTGCGGCGTCGCCGCCCGCGGTCGGGTCGTCACCGGGCGTCGTGCCCGACGAGCAGGCGGCGAGCAGCAGGGCGAGCGTGGCGGTCGGGAGCGCGACGACGGCGCGGCGGACGGGCTGGCGGTGCACGGTGCGGGAAGAGGGCACGGGCGAGGTCTCCGGGGTCGGGCGCGGTGCGGCGGCCCTCGGCGGGCACGCCGCTGCGGCGGTGCGTTCTCGATGCCGACCGGCGAGCGCCGGCCGGGACCGACGCGTCATCTCGCGTCGCGCGGACCCGCGGCACAGATCCGTGCCGCCCGGACGGGCCAGTACGGGCCCGTGGTCCTCCGTCAGCCTAGTCCTCCTCGCGGTCCGCCGTGGCAGAGTGTCCGTCGTGACGGAGCCATCGAACCTGCCTGCCCAGAGCCCCTCGACCGCACCGCTGCGCGCGGTGGTGACCGGCGCGTCGTCGGGCATCGGCGAGGCGTGCGTGCGGTTCCTGCGCGCCCGCGGCTGGGACGTCGTCGCGTTCGCGCGACGCGAGGACCGGCTCGCCGAGGTCGCGGCGCGCACGGGCGCCCACCCCGTCGTCGGGGACGTCACGTCCGACGACGACGTCGCGCGCCTCGTCGCGGAGGCGGGTGCGCGCGGGCCGGTGCACGCGCTGCTCAACATCGCCGGGTTCGGTCTCGGGGTCGACCACGTCGACGAGGCGAGGATCGACGAGTGGCGCGCGATGTACGAGACGAACGTGCTGGGCACCGTGCGCGTGACGAAGGCGTTCCTGCCGCTCCTGCGCGCGTCGCGGCGCGGGGACATCGTGCTCATGACGTCGACCGCCGGCCATGACACGTACGTCGGCGGGTCGGGCTACGTCGCGTCCAAGCACGCGCTGCTCGGGGTCGCGAAGACCCTCCGCCTGGAGCTGGTCGGCGAGCCGATCCGCGTCATCGAGATCGCCCCCGGACTCGTGCACACGCCGGAGTTCTCGCTCAACCGCTACCACGGGGACCAGGCCGGGGCCGACGCGGTGTACGCCGGGGTCGTGGACCCGCTCACCGCGGACGACGTCGCGGACGTCGTGACGTTCGCCGTGACGCGCCCGCACCACGTCAACATCGACTCGCTGGTCCTGCGTCCCGTGGCCCAGGCCTCCACGTACTCCCTGTGGCGCGCCCCGCTCGTCCCGAAGGGCGTCCCGGCGCCCGCCGAGGAGCACCGGGACGCCTGACGCCGGGACGGCGTCTCAGGAGCGCGTCGCGGTGAGGAGCAGGTAGTCCCAGCCCATCGCGCCCTCCGCGAGCCGTTGGTCGGCGAGGTCGCGCAGCGCCTGGTCGAGCTGCTCCAGCCGCTCGGGGTCGTCGGCGAGGCTCCGGCGCACCGCGATCGTCGGGCCGTACCGCTCGGCGAAGAAGGAACGGAAGGCCTCGCCGTCGGGGAAGAGCGTCACCGGGAGCGACCGCGTCCGGGAGCGCACGTCGTGCACGCGGTCCCCGAGCAGGGCCCGCACGTGCTCCTCGTCGCCCCACAGGGGCGGCGGCTGGGCGCCGGGCGGCGGCGCGGGCGCGAACGGCTTCATCATCGCGAAGAGCTGCCCGATGAACCCTCCGGGGGTCCAGCTCGCGAGGGCGAGCGTCCCGCCCGGGCGGAGCACGCGCACCAGCTCGTCCGCGGCGGCCTGGTGCTGCGGCGCGAACATCGCGCCGATGCACGACAGCACGACGTCGAACGACGCGTCCGCGTACGGCAGCGCCTCCGCGTCGGCCTGCTCCCAGACGAGCCGCGCCCCGCGCTCCTGGGCGGCGCGCCGGCCGACGTCGAGCAGCTCCGGCGTGAGGTCCGACGCGACGACGTCGGCGCCCGCCAGCGCGGCCGCGATCGCCGCGTTGCCGGTGCCCGCCGCGACGTCGAGCACGCGCTGCCCGGCGTGCACGCCCGCCGCGTCGACGAGCGTCTCGCCGAGCCCGCGCACCACCTCGGCGACGGCGGGGTAGTCCCCGGACGCCCACACGGCGCGGTGCTTGGCCTTGAGGTCCGAGAGGACCACGGTGTCCGTCATGTGCTTCTCCTGCTGTCCGGCCCGCGGTCGCGGGCCTGCGGTGGGTCACGTCCCCTCAGCATCGCCCTCCCTCCCGGAGGCATCCAGTACCGGATCTGTAGTGCTCGGGAGGGGTGGCACCTGGCGGCGGACGGTCCCGCGGGTGTCTCCTGGAGGAACGATCGAGGAGGCGGCGATGGCGGGATACGGCCAGTTCTGCCCGGTGGCGAAGGCCATGGACGTGCTCGACGAGCGCTGGACCCTGCTCGTCGTCCGCGAGCTGCTCGCGGGCAGCACGCACTTCAACGAGCTGCGGCGGGGGAACCCCCGGATGTCACCCGCGCTGCTCGCGAAGCGGCTGCGCACGCTCGAGCGCGCCGGCGTCGTGCGGCGCGACGAGGCCGGCGGGCGACCGACCTACCGGCTGACGGCGGCGGGCGAGGAGCTCCGTCCCGTGGTCGAGTCGCTCGGCGCGTGGGGAGCCCGCTGGATCGCCGAGCTGGGCGACGAGGACCTGGACCCGCACCTGCTCTTCTGGGACGTCCGTCGCACCGTCCCCACGGACGTCTGGCCGCGCGAGCCCACGGCGGTCGAGTTCCGGCTGGACGACGTCGAGCGCCGGGTCTCGCGGTGGTGGCTCGTCGTGCGGGCGGGCGACGCCGACCTGTGCGACGTCGACCCCGGTCTGGAGCCGGCGGTCGTGGTCCGGTCCGGGCTGCGCGCCCTGACCCGCGTGTGGCGGGGCGACACGTCGTGGGCCGGTGCGCTGCGCACCGGTGACGTCGTGCTCGTCGGGCCCTCCGAGGCTCGGCGCGACCTGCCCGCGTGGATCGGTCAGTCGGACCTCGCGCGCGTGCCGCGGCCGTAGGGCGCCGCCGCGCGGCAGCACGTGCCAGGCTGGGGGCATGAGCGCCTCCTCCCGTCGTGCCCCCGCGCTCGCGGCGCTCGCGGGCGTCGTGTGCGCGGCCGTCGGGTTCGCGGTCGCCGAGCTCGTCGCCGCGCTCGTCGGGCCGGGGTCGAGCCCGCTGTTCGCCGCCGGCGCCGGGGTCGTCGACGTCGTCCCGGGTCCGCTGAAGGACTGGGCGGTCGCGACGTTCGGGACCGCCGACAAGGCGGTGCTGCTCGGCGGCATGGTGGTCGTCCTCGCCGCGGGCGCGGCGCTCGCGGGCTGGCTCGAGCTGCGCCGTCCGCCGTGGGGGTCCGCGCTCCTGGGCGCCGTGGGGGCCGTCGGAGCCGTCGTGGCCGCGACCCGGCCGGGCGCGAGCGTCGCGTGGGCGCTGCCCTCGCTCGTCGGGGTGGGCGTCGCGATCCTGCTGCTGCGCGCGTCGCTCGCCCCGCTGCGCGGGCCCGCGGAGGCGACGGTCGTCCGTGCAGGCCTCGACGGCGGCGCGGCGGGCACCGGCTCCGCGCGTGCGTCGATGGACCGGCGGCGCTTCCTCCTCGTCACCGGCCTCGCCGCCGCGGCGGGCGTCGTCGCGCTCGCGACGTCCCGCGCGGTGTCGGCAGGGTCGCGCGCCGTCACGGCCGCGCGCGACGCGCTGCGGCTGCCACCCCCGGCGACCCCGGCGCCGGCCGTCCCCGCCGGGGCGGACCTGCGGGTCCCGGGCCTCGCGCCGTACGTGACACCGAACGGCGACTTCTACCGGATCGACACCGCGCTGCGCGTGCCCCAGGTCGACCCTGCCTCGTGGACGCTGCGCGTGACCGGCCTCGTCGACGAGCCGTTCGAGCTCACGCTCGACGAGCTCCTCGCGCTCCCGCTCACCGAGCACCACGTGACGCTGACGTGCGTGTCGAACGAGGTCGGCGGTGACCTCGTGGGCAACGCGCGGTGGCTCGGGTACCCGGTGCGCGACCTGCTGTCCCGTGCGGGCGTCCGCGACGAGGCGGACATGGTGCTCTCCACGAGCGCCGACGGCTGGACGGCGAGCACCCCGCTCGACGTGCTCACCGACCCGGAGCGGGCGTGCCTGCTCGCCGTCGGGATGAACGGTGAGCCGCTGCCCCCCGAGCACGGGTTCCCCGCGCGGCTCGTCGTCCCGGGCCTGTACGGCTACGTGTCGGCGACCAAGTGGGTGACCGAGCTCAAGGTCACGACCTTCGCCGACGACGTCGCGTACTGGTCCACGCGCGGCTGGTCCGAGCGCGGCCCGATCAAGCTCGCGTCGCGTGTCGACACGCCACGCGCGGGAGCTCCCGTACCCGCGGGCGTCGTCACGGTCGCGGGTGTCGCCTGGGCCCAGCACACGGGCGTCGTTGGGGTGGAGGTCCGGGTCGACGACGGCACGTGGCGCACCGCGACGCTCGCCGACACCGTGGGTCCGGACACGTGGCGGCAGTGGTCGTACGCGTGGGACGCGACGCCGGGCGAGCACCGCCTGACGGTCCGTGCGACCGACGCCGACGGCCGCACGCAGACCGCCGACGTCGCCCCGCCCGCGCCCGACGGCGCGTCCGGGTGGCACGAGGTCACCGTCCGGGTGCAGTGAGCCGTCACCGTCGCAACGGCCTCGTCGTCCGGCCCGTGGACCCGGGGTTGCCCGCCCTCGGTCCGCCCTGGCAGCATGTCCGCGTGACCTCCGCGCGCCCCACGAGCAGCCCGCTCGCCCTGGCGCGCCCGCGGGTCGCTCCCGCCACCTGTTGTTGAGGGCTCGCGGCGCCCTGCGCAGCCTCGACCTGGTGTCCGCGAGCAGCCTCCCGCCCCTCCCTCACTGTGAAGGGGCGTGACGGTCGCCGGTCTCGTACCACGGGCTCATCGATGAGTCCCGCGCGACGCCCGGGTCTGCACCTCCGGACGCCCGCCGAGCACAGGACGCGAGACCACCATGTACGTTCCTCCGAGCTTTCCCCGCTACCGCCCGACGACGCCGCTCGCCGCGCCGTCGCCCCGGGCCATCCGCCCGCCCGCGGCGACGGCCGCCGTCGGGCACGACGCCCGCCCGCCGCTCACGCTCGAGTGGCTCGTCGCGCGGGACATCGACGCCTACACCGCGCGCCGCCGGGCGGCGGCTACCATGGACGCACAGGCGACGACCCGGCCATCACCGGTGAGCCTCCGGAAGAACGGGACCCGCGCCGCCGGGCAGGCCTGACGGCCCGCGGCCAGGTCCTCACTAGAACCGGACGGGTGGGCCCGTCACAGCCTGCGACGAGCGGTCGGCGACCGCCCGCGGGGCCCGACGTCGTCGGGGACCGGGGGACGACGCCGGCAAGCGAGGTGGTACCGCGGCGAGCCCGCCCCTGGTGGGGGAGTCGTCCTCGCAGGAGAGCACGACCGACCCGTACCACCACGGCGGACACCCCGCCGACCGCTACCCACCGGAGTCCTCGAGACCATGGCCTATCCGCTGCACCGCGCACCCTCGTCCGCCGCCTCTGCCGCCGACTCGCACCCCGGAGCCGCGTTCGGCGTCCCCGCCTCCCCGGACCTGCCCGCGATCGAGCGCGAGGTCCTCGCCTACTGGGACGCGGACGACACGTTCCGCG
>JAQSXO010000225.1 GCA_029256625.1 Cellulosimicrobium sp.
CCGGGCACGGGGATCTGCGTGAAGAACCCGAGCGAGATGTACGTCCACACGTCCGTCGCGAGGTTGTGGAGGATCCGGTTGAAGCGCGCGACGTCGGCGTACAGCTCGGCCTGCCAGTCGTGCGACTCGATCTGCGTCGTCAGCGGGTTCCACGTGAGCCCGAGGCCCTCGACGAAGTGCTTCGAGACCGACGGCCAGTCCACGCCCGGTACGGCGACGGTGTGCGCGCCGTACGTGCCCGTCGCGCCGTTGAGCTTGCCCAGGTACTCGGCGGCGCCGATCCGGCGGAGCTGGCGGCGCAGGCGGTGCGCGAGGACGGCGAGCTCCTTGCCGAGGGTCGTCGGCGTCGCGGGCTGGCCGTGCGTGCGCGAGAGCATCGGCACGTCCGCGTGCTCGCGCGCCATGTCCGCGAGCTGGTCGGCGAGCGCCGTCGCGGCGGGCAGCCACACCTGCTCGACGGCGCCGCGCACCATGAGCGCGTACGACAGGTTGTTGACGTCCTCGCTCGTGCACGCGAAGTGCACGAGCTCGCCGACGCCGGGGAGCACGGTGTCCGCGCCCAGGACGTCGGGCGCCGCGGCGAGGCGGCGCTTGACGAAGTACTCGACGGCCTTGACGTCGTGCACGGTCTCGCGCTCGATCGCGGCGAGCTCGGCGATCTCCTCGCCGCCGAAGGTCGCGGGGATGCGGCGCAGGTACGCGACCTCCGCGTCGGAGAGCTGGGGCGCGCCGGGCACGACCGGGCGGACCGCGTTCTCGTCGACCGCCTGGACGCCGTTGCACAGCGTGATCAGCCACTCGACCTCGACGTGGACGCGCTCGCGGTTGAGCGCGGCCTCGCTGAGGTGGTCGACGAGCGGGGCGACCGCGGCGCGGTAGCGGCCGTCGAGCGGGCCGAGCGCGATCGGCGGGGTCACCTCGGCGAGGCTCACGCGGGCAGGGGCGTCTGCGGCAGGGTTCTCGGGCACGCCCCTGATTCTCCCACGCGCGCCCGACGCCGGCCCGCGCCTCCCGCAGTGCGGGCACGCGCGGCGTCGGAGGCGCCGCCCGGGTCGTGGCCGTCCCCAGGACCGTCCCCCAGGGTGCCCGTCCACAGCGACGGACGGGGCCGCTGCGGCCGGCGCGAGCGGCTGCGTACGGTCCCCGCCATGTCCTCCTCGCTCCCGCCCGCGCCGTGCACCGCCGCCCCGTTCGGCGTCTCGCTCGCCCGGACCCGGGTCCTCACGGCGCTCGACGACGTCGCTCGTGCGGGTGCTGCGCTCGTCGCGCCCGGCCTGCCGTGGGCGGGTCACGCCCGTGCGTCGTACGACGACGCGGTCGCCGAGCGCAGGAGCGGGCTGCTCCGCGTCGGCATGCTGCTCGACAGCTGCCTCCTGCGCCTGGACGCGCTCACCGTCGTCGCGGACGCGGAGGTCGCGCGGATCCGGGCCGAGCTCGCCGCGACGGGCGCACCGTGAGCGACCCCCGCCCGGCGCCCGTTGTCGTCGTGCGCGGTGGCACGGGACCGACCACGGTCGAGACGGCGGCGGTCGTCGCGCAGGCGGCGGCGCTGGGCGCGCGGGCGGACCTCGTCGCCGGGACGGTGGTCGCGCTCCAGGACGCGCGGGACGCCGCGGAGGCGGCGACCGCGACGCCCACGGCGTTCGGGGGACGGTTCGGGGGACCGGCGCCCCTGCAGGCGCCGTCGGGCTGGAGCCTCCACGCGTCGCCCGGCTGGCCGCCGGAGGTGCGCGTCGCGCGGAGCGCCGCCCTGGACGCGTTCGACCTCGCGATCGCCGCCGCGCAGGAGCAGGAGCGGGGGCTGCGCACCATCGCGTCGCGGCTGCAGCAGGCGGTCCGCGTCTACGACGACGCGGACGCCGCGGCGTCGGCCCTGTGGCAGGATCTCGCGCTCCTCGCCGTCGGAGGCCTGAGCCCGGTCGGGGCCGCGGCGGCCGGGGCCGGTGCCGCCCTGACGCTGGGGACCGTCGGGTTCCTGCACTCGCTCCTGCAGGGCCGACCGTCCCCGTCCCGGTTCGTCACCTCGGGGGAGCCTCTGCACCCTGCCACGATCCGCGCGCTGAGCCGGGCGGTCGGCCTGCTCGACGCCGACCGGGCGTGGTATCGGATGCCTACCGTGGGCAACGGGGCGTCGGTGCTGCGCGGGCTCGTGCAGCCGCTGCGCGCGCGGTTCCTGCCCGACCCCGAGGTGCGCCTCGTGGACGGCGCCGCGTACGACCTGCCGACGCCGACCGACGTGCGCTCGGCGCTCGGCGCCGTGGAAGCGCTCGACGCGGACTCGACGCTCAGCGTCCAGCGGATCGTCAAGGACGACGGAACGCCCACGTGGGTGGTCGCGATCCCGGGCACGCAGCCCGGCAACCTCCGGTCCGTCTTCTCCATGACGTCCAACTACGACCTCATGGACGACGACCCGGCGGTGCGGGCGGAGGCCGACAGCACGCGCGCCGTGCTGGAGGCGATGCGGCAGGCCGGGATCGGGCCGGACGACGACGTCGTGCTCGTGGGGCACAGCCAGGGCGGGATGATCGCCGCGACGGTCGCGGCGGCGACGGTGGGGACCTACGGCGTGCGTCACGTCGTGACGGCCGGGTCGCCGCTCTCCGGCCACGCCCTCCCGCCAGGGGTCAAGGGAACGCACCTCGAGACGCAGGGGGAGGCGATCTCCGACCTGGACGGCGCGGAGAACCGCGCGACGCCCGACAGGGTCACCGTGACCGGGACGCTCGCGGCACGGGGCGGCGGTCCGCCGATCGAGGTCCCGCACGGCGTGCGCTACCACCAGGGGGTGCTGGACGCGGCGGTCCAGGTCGGCGACCGCGGCCTGGAGGAGCACCTGGCCGACGTCGAGCGGCTGCTCGACGGGGAGGCCGACGAGCCGCAGGTCTACGAGGCGCGGCTGGTGCCCGACCCGGACACCACGTTCTGCGTCGGGGACGTGACGCTCCCGAGGTGGCCGACGGCCCCGTGGGCGCCGGGTACGCCGTTCCCCGGCGTGCCCGGGGTGCCGTCGCCCGGGCTGCCGGGCCGGCCGCCGGTCGACGGCCCGACCGGCGGCGACGTCACCGCGCCCGGCGCGGGGAGCCCGGGAGGCGACAACGGTGCGCGGTAGCGGCCCCGGCGTTCGCCGACGTCGGACGGCGAGGTCAGCGGTCCTGGGCCTTGGGCACGACGGCCGAGACCGCGAAGTTGATGAGCCCGATGATCAGCGCCGCGAGCAGGGCCCACCAGAAGCCGCCGACGATGCGGATCCCCCAGTCCGTCTGCTCGGTGATCCACGCGGTGAGCATGAGCATGAGCGCGTTGACGACCAGGGAGAAGAGCCCCAGCGTGAGGATGTAGAGCGGGATGGACAGGATCTGGACGATCGGCTTGATGACCGCGTTCACGAGCGAGTAGAGCAGCGCCACCACGAGGATGATGACGATCTTCCCGCCGGTGGTCTCGGAGCCGACGATCTGGAAGTGCTCGTCGATGAACAGGCTCGTGAGCCAGATCGCGAGGCCGGTGACGAGGACGCGGACGACGAAGCTCATACCGGGCATCCTGCCACCCGGGGGCCGCGCGGGCACGGCGCCGGGCCGTGCGCCGCCGGGACCGCGACGGGCAGGTGGCATGATCGAGGACCGTGGCCCACGAACCCCGCGTCCCCCTGCGTCCCGCCGTCGCCGCCCTGCCGGCCTACGTCCCCGGGGCCCGCGTCGCCCCGGGAGCCGCCGCGTACAAGCTCTCGTCGAACGAGAACCCGTACCCGCCGCTGCCGTCGGTCGTCGCCGCCATCGCCGACGCGGCGGCGGACGTGAACCGCTACCCCGACATGTACGCGACCGAGCTCACCGAGGCGCTCGCGGCGGACCTCGGCGTCGGCGCGGACCAGGTCGTCGTCGGCAACGGCTCGGTCGCGGTGCTCGCGCACGTGCTGCAGACGGTCGTCGAGCCGGGCGACGAGGTCGTGTACCCGTGGCGCTCGTTCGAGGCGTACCCGATCGCTGTCGCGGTCGCCGGCGGGACGTCGGTGCAGGTGCCGCTGCAGGCCGGGGCGGGGGCCGGCCGGCTCGACCTGCCCGCGATGGCGGCGGCGATCACCGAGCGCACGCGCGTCGTGATGGTCTGCACGCCCAACAACCCGACCGGCCCGGTCGTGCACCGCGACGAGCTCGAGACCTTCCTCGCGGCGGTGCCGTCGGACGTGCTCGTCGTGCTCGACGAGGCGTACCTCGAGTTCGTGCGCGACCCCGAGGCCCCCGACGGCCTCGCCGTGCACGCGCAGCACCCGAACGTCGTCCTGCTGCGCACGTTCTCCAAGGCGTACGGCCTCGCCGGGCTGCGCGTGGGCTACGCCGTCGCGCGCCCGCGTCTCGCGGCGGGCATCAGGGCCGTGTCGACGCCGTTCGGGGTCTCGCACGTCGCGCAGCGGGCGGCGCTCGCGTCGCTCGCGGCGCGCGACGAGCTGCTGCAGCGGGTCGACCACCTCGTGGCCGACCGTGCGCGCCTCGTCGAGGGCCTGCGGGACCAGGGCTGGGCGCTGCCCGAGTCGCAGGCGAACTTCGTGTGGTTCGACCTGGGCGAGCGGACCATGCAGCGCGCCGAGGAGGCCCGCGCGGCCGGGGCGATCGTGCGCCCGTTCGCGGGCGAGGGCCTGCGCGTGAGCGTCGGGGAGCCGGAGGCGACCGACCTCTTCCTCCGGGTGAGCGCCACCTGGCTCTGAGCCCGTCCCTCCGGGGCAGGCACCCGAGCGGTCCCTGTTGCCGCACCCCGTCGGCGCGAGAACACTCGCGTCCATGGACAACGTGGAGTACGACCAGTTCGTGGACCAGTACGGCTGGGCCTTCGGCACCGCCGCGCTGGTCGTCTACGTCGCGGTGGCGGTGATCTTCTTCATCGCCTACGTCCGGATCATCCAGAAGGCCGGCTACTCGGGCTGGTGGATCCTCGTCGGGCTCGTGCCGATCCTCAACGTCGTGATGTTCCTCGTGTTCGCGTTCTCGCGCTGGCCCGTGCTGCGCGAGCGCGACGCGCTGCGCGCGGGCGGCGCGTACCCCCGGTAGGGCGGGCCCCCGGGAGGCCGGGGGACGCCCGGTGGGGATTGGAGGTTCCCTACAGCCCGCCGCGACGGATGTTGGGCGACACGTCGGCAGCCGAACCTACGGTGTCGTAGCCTACGCTTGCGTAGGCTACGGAGACGTAGGTTCCGACGGCGCCCCGACCGGGCGCCTCCTGCCCCCGAGCGGGCCGGCCGCACGGCCGGGCCGCACCGAAGGAGAGTCGCGTGACCGAGAACGACGCGAGAGCTGCCGCGCGGGACGGCGCGAGCACGCCCCCCGACCTCCCCGACGTCGCGGGCGGTCCCGACGACGCCCCCCTGCTCCAGCTCGTGACCCCGGCCGGTGCCCGTGTCACGACGCCCGAGACCGACGGCTACCGCGAGCGGGTCGCCCACCTGGACGCCGACGCCCTGCGCGGGCTCTACCGCGACATGGTGCTCACGCGCCGCTTCGACGACGAGGCGACGTCGCTCCAGCGCCAGGGCGAGCTCGGCCTGTACGCGCAGGCGAAGGGTCAGGAGGCGGCGCAGATCGGCTCCGGTCGTGCGCTCGCCCCGCAGGACTACGTCTTCCCGTCCTACCGCGAGCACGGCGTCTCACACGTGCGCGGCATCGACCCGACGGCGCGCCTGCGGCTGTTCCGCGGCGTCGACCACGGCGGGTGGGACCCGACGGCGCACAACGTGCACCTGTACACGCTCGTCATCGGGTCGCACGCGCTCCACGCGACCGGGTACGCGATGGGCGTCCAGCGCGACGGCCTCGTCGGGTCGGGAGACCCGGAGCGGGACGCGGCCGTCGTCACGTACTTCGGCGACGGCGCGACGTCGCAGGGCGACGTCAACGAGGCGCTCGTGTTCGCGGCCGTGAA
>JAQSXO010000226.1 GCA_029256625.1 Cellulosimicrobium sp.
CTGGCCCTCGCCCGCGAACGCGATCGAGAGCGTCTCGCCGCGCGCGTGCTCGCCGAGCAGGTAGATCGCCGGGTACTTCATGGTGACCTTGGAGCCGATATTGCCGTCGACCCACTCCATCGTCGCGCCCTCGGCCGCGGTCGCCCGCTTGGTCACGAGGTTGTAGACGTTGTTGGACCAGTTCTGGATGGTCGTGTACCGCACGCGGGCGTTCTTCTTGACGATGATCTCGACGACCGCGGAGTGCAGCGAGTCCGACGAGTAGATCGGCGCGGTGCAGCCCTCGACGTAGTGCACGTACGAGCCCTCGTCCGCGATGATCAACGTCCGCTCGAACTGGCCCATGTTCTCCGTGTTGATGCGGAAGTAGGCCTGGAGCGGGATCTCGACGTGCACGCCCGGCGGCACGTAGACGAACGACCCGCCCGACCACACGGCCGAGTTGAGCGCGGCGAACTTGTTGTCGCCCGACGGGATGACGGTGCCGAAGTACTCCTGGAAGAGCTCCGGGTGCTCGCGCAGCGCGGTGTCCGTGTCGAGGAAGATGACGCCCTGGCGCTCGAGCTCCTCGTTGATCTGGTGGTAGACCACCTCGGACTCGTACTGCGCGGCGACGCCCGCGACGAGGCGCTGCTTCTCCGCCTCGGGGATGCCGAGCTTGTCGTACGTCTCCTTGATGTCCTCGGGCAGGTCGTCCCACGAGGCGGCCTGCTTCTCCGTGGAGCGCACGAAGTACTTGATGTTGTCGAAGTCGATGCCGGTGAGGTCGGAGCCCCAGCTCGGCATGGGCTTCTTGTCGAAGAGGCGCAGGGCCTTGAGCCGCGTCTTCAGCATCCACTCGGGCTCGTCCTTCAGCGCCGAGATGTTGCGCACGACGTCCTCGGACAGGCCGCGCTGCGCGGCCTCGCCGGCGGCGTCGCTGTCGTGCCAGCCGTATCCGTAGGCACCGATCGAGGCGATGATCTCGTCGTCGGTCTGCTTCTCACCGGTCGGCTGGGCCGTGCCGGTGGCGTCCTGGGTGGGAGCGCTCATGGTCGTCCTTCCACTGTCCGTCGTGTGCGGGCGGGGGCAGTCGGTACAAAGGTTCGTGCGGGGGGGTGTCGTGCGTGCCTCGGGGCGGCGGGGCGCCCCTCGGGTCAGGTCTCGCCCGACGTCGGGCGACCGCGCGCCCGGACGTCGTGGTCATGGCCTGCATGAGCATGGCCGTCGTGGTCTCGGGGCGGCCGGGCCGCCCGCGGTGCGGGGACCGGAAGGCCCACCGGGACGTTGGTCGTGCACGCGTGCGCCCCGGTCGCGAGGGTCGCGAGGCGCTGCACGTGCGAACCGAGCAGCTTGGCGAAGACCTGCGCCTCCGCCTCGCAGAGCTGGGGGAACTCCTCGGCGACGTGCTGCACCGGGCAGTGGCCCTGGCACAGCTGCACCGCGGAGGTGCCGGGGACGGGGCGCACGCTCGCCGCGTACCCGTCGTCCGCGAGCGCCGCCGCGAGCTGGGCGGCCCGGCCCTCGACGTCGTCCGCGTCGAGCCGACCCTCGTAGCGGTCGGCGAGCTCGGCGAGCCGGTCCTGGGCGAAGCGCTCGACGGCGTCCGGCCCGGCGACGTCGCGCAGGTACCGCAGCGCCTGGGTCGCGAGGTCGGCGTAGGTGCCGCTGAGCGCGCCCTGCCCGGCCGACGTCGTGACGTACCGCCGCGCAGGGCGGCCGCGCATCCCGGTGGGGTGCCCGGCGTCGTGCACGGCGACGAGGTCGTCCTCCTCGAGGAGGGCGAGGTGGCGGCGGACGGCCGCGGGCGTGAGCCCGAGCGTGGCGGCGAGGTCGGCGGCGCTCACGGGGCCCGCGCTCGCCACGAGCTCGAGCACGCGCTCGCGCGTGCGGCGGTCGGCGTCGGCGGGCATCGAGGGCGGGCTCGCGGGAGCGGCGGAGCGCAGCGCGTCCGGGCGGACGGATCCTGCGGCCATGCTCACCTCCCGTGGCGTCCCGTGGGCTCGCGTGCGCGCGGCACCGGCCTGTACGGCGTACAGATCTACAGAACAGATATAGACAACATGGTTGTTCCCTAATTGCCCCAGCGCAAGCAAGGCGACCCTCAGACGAGCCCGGTTCCGCCGCGATGTGGCATACACGACACCCGTGCGGTCCGGGCCGGGCGGGGGGCGTTCGCGGCGGGCCCGCCCCCTAGAATCGGCGGGTGCCCGCCCCCGCCGTGCTCGTGCACGACCTCGTGAAGCGCTACGACGGTCGTGCCGTCGTCGACGGCGTGTCCCTCACCGCCGAGCGCGGCGCGATCACCGCGGTCCTGGGTCCCAACGGCGCCGGCAAGACCACGACGGTGGAGTGCTGCGAGGGCCTGCGCTCCCCCGACGCCGGGCGCGTCGAGGTGCTCGGGCTCGACCCGTTGACCGACGCGCGCGACCTGCGTCCCCGGGTCGGCGTCATGCTCCAGGACGGCGGCCTGCCGACGGGCGTGCGCGCGCTGGAGATGCTGCGGCACGTCGCGTCGATGTACGCGCGGCCGCGCGACGTCGGCGAGCTCACCGAGCGCCTGGGGCTGGAGAGCTTCGCGCGCACGACCGTCCGCCGGCTGTCGGGCGGGCAGCGGCAGCGGCTCGCGCTCGCCGCGGCGATCGTCGGCCGGCCGGAGGTCGTCTTCCTCGACGAGCCGAGCGCGGGCATGGACCCGCAGAGCCGGCACGCCGTGTGGGAGCTCGTGCGCGAGCTGCGCGCCGAGGGCGTGGGCATCGTCCTCACGACGCACCTCATGGACGAGGCGGAGGACCTCGCCGACCACGTGTACGTCGTCGACCACGGGAAGGTCATCGCCGCGGGCGCGACCCGCGACCTGCTCGAGACCGGGGCCGACGGCGCGGCGGACCGCACCGTCCGCTTCGAGGCGACACCGGCCCTCGACCTCGGCGGTCTGCGTGACGCGCTCTCCGGAGTCGGCGCGCCCGACGGCGCCGCGCCGGGCGCGTGGGCCGTCGCCGAGCCGCAGCCCGGCTCGTACACCCTCACCGGGCCCGCCGACCCCGCGACGCTCGTGGCGCTGACGACGTGGCTCGCCGCGCGCGGCGTCCTCGCCTCGCGCGTCACGGTGGGCCGCCGCACGCTCGAGGACGTGTTCCTCGACCTCACGGGACGGCACCTGCGATGAGCGCGAACCCGACCACGCCGGACGCTGTGGGCCAGAGCCAGGCTCAGGCCGTCGAGCTCGCCGCGCCCGCGTGGCGCCGCGTGGTGGCACAGACGGCGTTCGAGACGCGCATGATCCTGCGCAACGGCGAGCAGCTCCTCGTGACGATCATCCTGCCCGTGATGCTCCTGCTCGGGCTGGTGCTCACGTCGTTCGTCGACCTCGACACGGGCGGCGCCACGCGCGTCGACTTCGTGACGCCCGGCGTCCTCGCGCTCGCCGTGATGTCGACCGCGTTCACGTCCCAGGCCATCGCGACCGCGTTCGACCGGCGCAACGGCGTCCTGCGCCTCATGTCGACCACTCCCCTGGGCCGCGGCGGCCTCCTCGCGGGCAAGGTGCTCGGCGTCCTCGCGGTGGAGGTCGTGCAGGTCGTCGTCATCACGGCGGTCGCGCTCGCGCTCGGCTGGCAGCCCGACCCCGCGGGGATCCCCGCGGCCCTGCTCGCCGTGCTGCTCGGGACCGCGGCGTTCACCTCGCTCGCGATGCTGCTCGCCGGGACGCTGCGCGCCGAGGGCGTGCTCGCGGTGGCGAACCTCGTGCTCGTGCTGCTCACCGTCGGCGGAGGCGTCCTCGTCCCGGCCGACCAGCTCCCCGGCCCGCTCGAGCACGTCGCGCTCCTGCTGCCGTCGGGCGCGCTGGGCGAGGCGATGCGCGGCGCCCTGCTCGACGGCTCCGTGCCGCCGTTCTCCGTCGTCGTGCTGCTCGGCTGGACCGCCGCGCTCGGCTGGGGCGCGGGCAAGCTCTTCCGCTGGACCTGAGCCCGGGCGCATCTCACACCCGCGGGATTCCGGGGCTGCGCGGTCGTCCCGATACCGTGGGACCGTGAGCACCCCGTCCCCCGCGCTCGACCCCGCTCCCGCCGACAGCCCCGCAGACGCCGCCTCCGGCGGCGGCGTCGCGCGCCCGGACCGGCTCGCGCCGCTGCGCCGCTGGACCCGGCCGGTGCTCGTCGCGAACCTCGTGGCGCAGATCGGCATCATCGTCACGGGCGGTGCCGTCCGGCTCACGGGCTCGGGGCTCGGGTGCTCGACCTGGCCGCAGTGCGAGCCCGGGCAGTTCGCGGCGAAGTTCCACCCCGAGACGACGTACCACCAGTTCGTCGAGTACGGGAACCGCACGCTCACCGGGGTGCTGAGCGTCATCGCGATCGCGGCCCTCGTGCTCGTGTGGACGGACCGCTCGCGCGTCCTGTCCTACCGGCTCCTCGGCGCCGTCCCCCTGCTCGGTGTCGCCGCGCAGGCAGTCATCGGCGGCGTGATCGTCCTGCTGCACCTCCACCCGGGGTGGGTGTCGCTGCACTTCGTCGTCTCGGCCGCGCTCGTCTCCGTCTCGCTGCTCCTCCTGCACCGGTCCGGGGAGGGCGACGGGCCGCCCGTCCCGACGGTCGCGCCGCGTTCGCGCACGCTCGCCTGGACCCTGTACGGGCTCACCGCGGTCGTCGTGGTCCTCGGCGTCATCGTCACCGGCGCCGGCCCGCACAGCGGCGACGAGGAGGTCGGCTACCGCTTCGCCGTCGACCCCGCGCTCATGAGCACATGAGCAAGCTCCACGCGTGGGCCGTGTGGGTGTTCGTCGCCGTCCTCGTCGCGTACCTCGTGAGCGTCCGCCGCGGGCCGCAGCAGGTGCGCCGTGCGGCCTGGATCCTGCTCGCGATCACGCTGGGCCAGGGACTGATCGGGTACGTCCAGTACTTCACGGGCCTGCCCGCGCTGCTCGTCGGCCTGCACATGCTCGGCTCGGCGCTGCTCGTCGCCGGCTCGACGCGCGTCGTCCTCACCACACGCACCCGCGCCTGAGCGGGCGGTGGCCCGGACCTGAGCGGCCCGGACCACCGCTGCGTCAGCGTCAGCCGGCGCCAGTCAGCGCCAGAGCGCAGCGACGCGCTCCGCGAGCGCGGTGCCCCGCGCGTACCCGGCCGCGGCCGCCGCCGGGCGCAGCGACAGGTCCATCGCCTGAGGCCCGAAGAAGTGGTCCGCGCCGGGGCCCGGGACGATCACCTCGACCTCGCTCCCCCGCTCTCGCAGCTCGTCGACCTGGGCCGAGAGCTGGAGGCCCCAGCCCAGCGGCGCCCGCGTCCTGCCCCCGAACGGCGACAGCACCAGCACGCGCCGGTGCCCCACCGCCAGGTCCGCGTTCTCGTTGCGGCGATATCCGCCGTCGAGGTACTGCCGCTCCCCGACCCGGTAGGCGAACCCGCTCGCGCAGCTCGCCGCGACGGCGTCGACGAGGTCGACACCGCTCTGCCGGTCGAAGACGACCGGCTCACCGGTCCGCGCGTCGACGGCGGTGAGGAGGACGCCCGTCTGAGGCCAGGACGGGTCCGGCAGGCGCGCGGCGACGGTGGCCCGCCACCGGGACTGCACGGCCTCGTCCGACGACCCGGGGAGCGCGAGCGCCGCCTCCCCGAGCCGGCGGCGCATGTCCGCCGCGTCTCGGGCACCGGCGATGACCGCGGCCGTCCGCGCCATCTGGTCCGCCGCCTGTCTCGTGCGGTCCCCGCTCGCGTTCGGACCGCCCGGCCCCGACGCCGGGCGCGGGGGCGCGACGAGAGCGGCGGCGTAGAGCTCCGCGGGCGTCGCGCCGGCGAGCTGCGCCGCCGTCGTCGACCCGGCTGACGTCCCGATGGTCAGGTCGGCCGTCGTGGACACGTCCAGCCCGGCGTCGGCCAGCCCGGCGACGACGCCGATCAGCCACGCGTTGCCGGTGGACCCACCGCCCCCGAGCACGAGGGCGCGCTCGCCCGTCGTCGGGACAGAGCCGGAGGCCGTGGGATCAGGGAGCGAGGAACCTGCGGGCGAGGTGCCCGGTGCAGAAGAAGATGTGGTGGTGCGCATGGGAGTCGCCTCTCGCGATGGTGCGGCGAGCGCTCCCGACGACGACTACGGCCGTCGCGCGATCGTGGGCAGCGAGGGAGCGCCCGGTACGGACACAGCGTTCACGGGACTCACCTCCTCGGCTCGGTGCACGATCGGTGCCGACGCTAGCACGCTCCCCGGGCGCGACGACGTCGCGTCCTCGAGCCCGCGCGTTCGAGGACGCCCACGAAGGCGACTGGCGCTGGACGCGGACGATACGCAGGCGGTGCGGTCGGGGTGTCGCGTGGGACGCGTCGCCTACCTAACCGGCGGTACCGACAGGGTCGTCGGTCGGGGAGGTTCGGGGCTCGCGGAACGTCAACGGCGTCCAGCCGAGCGGCAGGAGGCCGGGGACCTGCGCCCGGGCGCGGTCCGCCGCGTCCGACCAGCCCTGGGCGGCGGGGACGCCCGGCTCGCCCACGGCACCCTGCGCGACCCGGAGCCCGACGTCCTCGATCCGTGCGTCGGGCGCGCTGCCACGGCGCACCCCCGCGCGCACGCTCCAGGGCCGGTCGGCCCAGCCACCGCCCCGCAGGCTCCGGTACTCGCCGTAGCGCGCTGTGTCGGCGTAGTCCCAGCACCACTCCCAGACGTTGCCGAGCGTGTCGTGGAGGCCGAACGCGTTCGGGAGCCGGGTGGCCACGGGCCGGGGTCCGTCGCCGCCGTCGTCCGCGGTCCACGCGACGGCCCCGATCGGGCCGTACCGGGGGCCGCTCGTCCCGCCGCGGCAGGCATGCTCCCACTCGGCCTCGGTCGGGAGCCGGTACCCCGCGGACCGCACGTCCCAGCGCACCTCCCGACCCTCGACCTCGTACGCGGGGTCCAGGCCCGCCACCCGGGACGCTGCGTTGCACCAGAGCACCGCCTCGAACCACGTCACCCCGTGCACGGGGACGTCGTCCGGCTCCGTGGACGTCCGGTCCTGCTCCGCCCTCGTGCCGCGTGACCGCCCGCTGGCCGATGGCTCGCCCCGAGACCGGAGCGGGTCGGCGTCGAGCACGGCCCGGTGCTGCCCGACCGTCACGGGCGTGCGAGCGACCTGGAACGACTCCAGGACGACGGTGCGCGACGCGCGCGTCCGTGCGTCGACGACGTCGAGCCGGCCGGCCGGGACGGGGACGAGGTCGGGAAGAGGTGAGCCCACGTCCTCGGACGCTACCCGAACCGGTGCACCGGCCGTCGGCCCGGGACCGTCAGCCGCCGCGGCGCTCGGGCCACGGTGCGTCGGACGGGCGCAACGACGCCCACCCGTCCGCGCGCGACGCGGCGGCCGCCAGGATCCCGACGACCGCGGAAGGGTTGTGGAGCTCGCCCGCGAGGACGCCGCGCAGCGCCTCGTCGAGCGGCACCCACCGCAGCTCCATGTCGAGCTCCTCGGCCTCGCGCTCGAACCGCGCGTCGTCGGGCACGGGCGACAGGTCGCGCGCGAGGAAGACGCGCAGCGCCTCGTTCGAGCCGCCCGGCGTCGTGAAGTAGTCGACGAGGACGTCCCAGCGCGCGGCCTGCAGGTCGGCCTCCTCGGCGAGCTCGCGGGCTGCGGCAACCTGCCCGTCCTCGCCGACGACGTCGAGCAGGCCGGCCGGCACCTCCCACAGCTCGCGCCGCACCGGGTGGCGGTACTGACGCAGCAGGAGGACGCGCTCGTCGTCGTCCAGCGCGACGATCGCCACGGCGCCCGGGTGGTCGAGGTACTCCCGCGTGACACGCCCGTCATCGAGCTCGACGACGTCGGAGCGGAGGTCGAAGACGCGACCGTGGTGCACGACCGACGTCTCGGCGACCGGGCGCGGCGCGAGCGCGTCGACCGTGGGGAGCTCCGCGGACGACGGAGCGCCCGCCTCGGACCCCACTCAGTCCGCCTGGTTCTCGAGCGCGGCGCCGATGAGGCCGGTGAACAGCGGGTGCGAGCGCGTCGGGCGCGACTTGAACTCCGGGTGCGCCTGCGTGCTCACGTAGTACGGGTGCACGTCCGCGGGGAGCTCGACGAACTCGACGAGCGACGAGTCGGGCGACGTCCCGCTGATGACGAGACCCGCCTCCTCGAGCTGCTTGCGGTAGGTGTTGTTCACCTCGTAGCGGTGGCGGTGGCGTTCCGTGACGCGCTCCGAGCCGTAGGCCTTGGCGACGACCGAGCCGGGCGTGAGCGCGGCCTCGTACGACCCGAGACGCATCGTGCCGCCGAGGTCTCCGTCGCCGCCGACGATCGCGAGCTGCTCCTCCATCGTCGCGATGACGGGGTGGGAGGTACCGGGGTCGAACTCGGTCGACGACGCGTCGTCGATGCCGAGCACGTTGCGCGCGTACTCGATGACCATCGACTGCAGCCCGAGGCAGATCCCGAGCGTCGGGACCCTGTTCTCGCGCGCCCAGCGCAGCGCGCCGAGCTTGCCCTCGATGCCGCGCACGCCGAACCCGCCGGGCACGAGGACGGCGTCCACGCCGTGCAGCGCGTCGTCGGCGCCCTCGGGCGTCTGGCACTCGTCGGAGGCGACCCAGCGGATGGTGACCTTCGCGTCGTTCGCGAACCCGCCGGCGCGCAGCGCCTCCGTGACGGAGAGGTACGCGTCCGGGAGGTCGATGTACTTGCCGACGAGCGCGACCTCGACGCGGTGGGCGGGCTGGTGCACGCGCTCGAGGAGCTGGCTCCAGCCGTCCCAGTCGACGTCGTGGAACGGCAGGCCGAGGCGGCGCACGACGTACGCGTCGAGGCCCTCGGAGTGCAGCACGCGCGGGATGTCGTAGATGCTCGGCGCGTCGACCGCGTTGACGACGGCCTCGTTGTCGACGTCGCACATGAGCGCGATCTTGCGCTTGACCGGCTCGGGGACCACGCGGTCCGCGCGGAGCACGATCGCGTCCGGCTGGATACCGATCGAGCGCAGGGCCGCGACCGAGTGCTGCGTCGGCTTCGTCTTGAGCTCGCCCGACGGGCCGATGTACGGCACGAGCGAGACGTGGAGGAAGAACACGTCGTCGCGGCCGAGCTCGTGGCGCACCTGGCGCGCGGCCTCGAGGAACGGCTGGGACTCGATGTCGCCGACCGTGCCGCCGATCTCGGTGATGATGACGTCGACGTCCTCACCGGCCTGGGCACGCATGCGCGACTTGATCTCGTCGGTGATGTGCGGGATGACCTGGACCGTGTCGCCCAGGTACTCGCCGCGCCGTTCGCGCGCGATGACCTGGGAGTAGACCTGCCCGGTCGTGACGTTCGCGGTCGCCTCGAGGTCGACGTCGAGGAAGCGCTCGTAGTGACCGATGTCGAGGTCCGTCTCGGCGCCGTCCTCGGTGACGAACACCTCGCCGTGCTGGAACGGGTTCATCGTCCCGGGATCGACGTTGAGGTAGGGGTCGAGCTTCTGCATGGTGACGCGCAGGCCGCGCGAGCGGAGCAGACGACCGAGGCTGGATGCCGTGAGGCCCTTGCCGAGCGAGGAGGCGACGCCGCCGGTGACGAAGACGTGCGCGGTGCGGTGCTCGGTGCGTGCGCCCGAGGCGTTGAGGCGGGAGGAGGGCCGGTTCAGGAGGTCTGCCACGGAACTCCATCCTAACAGCGTGCCCGACGACGGCACGCGGACCGGGCAGTGCGACGCACCACGTCTACGAGGCCGGCTCGTCCTCCGGGGGCGTGCCGCCCGCCCGGCCCCGACGCAGGACGCCGAGCAGGGCCGCGCGGTCCCCCGCGAGCGACACCCCGACGACGACCGTGCCCGCGACGAGCGCCGCGAGCGCCCCGACCCCGACCGCAGGAAGCCAGCCCGCGCCGTCGGGCAGCAGCGCGCCCGAGACCGCCGAGCCTGCCAGCGCACCGAGCGCCACGCCCACGGCGACGACCACGAGGGTCCGCGGGACCCCGCGCGTCGCCTCGGGCCCCGCGCGACGGCGCGTCGCGACGAGCAGCCCGGCGCCCGCGACCGACATCCCGACCGCGGTCGCCAGGCCGAGCTGGAGCAGGACCCCCGCCTGGTCCCGGACGCCGGTCACGGCCGGGAGGACGTACGCCGTCGCCGCCACGACGAGCCACCCCGCGGCGGTCACGACGACCGCGACGCGCTGGCGGTCGATCGTGTACAGCGCGCGCGACAGGTGGAGGATCAGCGAGAACCCGACGATGCCGACGGCCATGCCCGCGACGGCACCCCCGAGGCCCGTGACCGAGCCCTTCGCGATGACGGCGAACACGGCCTCCACGGCCGCGGACGCCGCGATCAGGGCCGCGGCGCCCAGGCCTGCCACCACGAGCAGGGTGCGCGTCGTGGTCGCGAGGAGGCGCCGGTAGGCGTCGTGGCGCGCGTGCGCGACGTGCTCGGCGAGGCGCGGGAACGCGCTCGTCGCGAGCGGGAAAGCCAGCACCGCGTAGGGCAGCAGGTACACCTGCTGCGCGAACCAGTACGTCGGGAAGGTCTGCTCCGGCCCGTACCGGTAGGCGGCGCCCATGATGGCCAGCACGGA
>JAQSXO010000227.1 GCA_029256625.1 Cellulosimicrobium sp.
CTCGACCTGGCCGCGCACCGTCCGGTGGTCGCGCGTGAGCGGGGAGGTCTCGACGGGGAAGTCGCGCACGAACGTCGGCGCGACGAGGTGGTCGCCCACGAGGTGCTCCCACAGGCCCTCGACGAGCTTTCCGTGGTTGACGTTCTTCGGGTCGAACGTGAGCTCGAACTTGTCGGCGTACGTCAGCAGCGTCTCGACCGACGTCTCGGGCGTGACGGCATCACCCAGCGCGTCCGAGAGCGAGCCGTACATCTTCAGCTGCGTCCATTCGCCGCCGAGGTCGTATTCCGTCCCGTCGGCGAGCGTCACGAGGGTCGTGCCGAGCGCGTCCTGCGCCGCACGCTGCACGAGGTTCTGCGTGAGCACCGCCATGGTGTCGTAGTCGCCGTAGGCCTCGTACGCCTCGAGCATCGCGAATTCCGGCGAGTGCGTGGAGTCCACGCCCTCGTTGCGGAAGTTGCGGTTGATCTCGAACACCTTCTCGACGCCGCCGACCGCCGCGCGCTTGAGGAAGAGCTCGGGCGCGATACGCAGGAACAGGTCGATGTCGAAAGCATTCATGTGCGTCTCGAACTGACGAGCCGCCGCGCCTTCCGGGCGCGTCTGGAGCATCGGCGTCTCGACCTCGACGAAACCGCGCTCCCAGAAGTTCTCGCGGATCGAGCGCACGACGGCGGCGCGCAGGCGCACCGTGTCCCGGGCGGCCGGGCGCGCGATGAGGTCGACGTAGCGCTGGCGCACGCGCGCCTCCTCCGAGAGCTCCTTGTGGAGCACCGGGAGCGGGCGCAGCGCCTTCGCGGCGATCTGCCATGCGTCGGCGAACACGCTCAGCTCGCCGCGGCGCGAGCTGATGACGCGGCCGTGCGCGAAGAGGTGGTCGCCCAGGTCGACGTCCGCCTTGAACGACGCGAGCGACTCCTCGCCGACGACGGCCTGGCTCAGCATGACCTGAAGACGGTTGCCCTCGCCGTCCTGGAGCGTCGCGAAGCACAGCTTGCCGGTGTTGCGCAGGAACACGACGCGGCCGGCCACGCCGACCTCGTCCTGCGTCTCCTCGCCCGTCTCCAGGTGCGCGTACGCGGCCCGGACGTCGGCGATCGTCGTCGTGCGCGGTACGGAGACGGGGTACGGCTCGTCGCCGCGCGCGAGGATCCGCTCGCGCTTCTCGCGGCGGACCTGCATCTGCTCCGGCACGTCGTCGACGTGCTCCTCGGGCTCGCGCGCGTCAGGAGAGGGGGTTCCGGCGGGGGAGGTCACCCGAGGATTCTACCGACGCTCGCACGCCGTCGAGGTAGAGGCCTGGTGCCGCGAGGTAGAGGCGTGGTCATGACCAGGGCTCTACCTCGCGGTACCAGAGCTCTACCTCGCGCTACCAGGGCTCTACCTCGGCGGGAGGGTCGGCAGGAGATCGAGGGCGAGGTCGAGGATCGGGGCCGAGTGGGTGAGCGCGCCGACCGAGAGGTAGTCGACGCCGGTGGCCGCGACCTCGCGCGCGCGGTCCAGCGTGAGGTTGCCCGTGGCCTCGAGCTCGACCTTCGCCGGGACGCCGTCCTTCCCCTCGCGCGCCCGGACGGCCGCGACCGTCTCGGCGAGCACCGGCGTCGGCATGTTGTCGAGCAGGAGGAAGTCCGCGCCCGCCGAGACGGCCTCGAGCGCCTGGGCGGTCGTGTCCGCCTCGACCTGCACCAGCACGTCGGGGAACGTCCGGCGGATCGCGTCGATCGCCGCGCTCACCGACCCGGCGGCCACGACGTGGTTGTCCTTGACCATCGCGACGTCGTAGAGGCCCATGCGCTTGTTCGTCCCCCCGCCGGCGCGCACGGCGTACTTCTCCAGGGCGCGCAGCCCGGGCGTCGTCTTGCGCGTGTCGAGCACCTGCGCGCCGGTGCCGGCGAGCTCGCGCGCCCACGCGCGCGTCGCCGTCGCGACGCCGGACGCGCGGCTCGCGAGATTGAGCAGCGTGCGCTCGGCCGCGAGGAGCACTTGGACCGGCCCCGTGAGCGCGGCGAGGACGCGCCCGCGACCCACGGCCGCGCCGTCGGACGCGACGAACGTCACCTCGACGGGCGGGAGCCCGAACCGCTCGGCTACCTGCCGCGTCACCTCCTCGACGACGACGAGCCCCGCCACGACCCCGTCGGCGCGCGCCACGAGGTGCGCGGTCCCGGTCGCCGACGGCGGCACGGTCGCCTGCGTCGTGACGTCGCGCCCCGGCGCGACGCCCAGGTCCTCGTCGAGCGCCCGCGCCACGGTCTCCGCGACCCACGCAGGGTCGAGACCCGGCTCGACACGCGTGGGGAGGTCGGACGTGACGGTCTGCGCGGCGTCGTCCGGCACGTTCGCGGGCTGTCGTTCTGCGGGGGTGCTCACGGTCCCCCACCGTATCCGCTCACCGCGCCGCCGTCGGCGGGTCAGCGGACGAGCAGCGTCCCGTCGCCGTCGAGCGACACGAGCACGCGGCGCTCCCACGCCGGGTCGGTCGCCGGGAAGTCGGTGCGGAAGTGACCGCCGCGGCTCTCCGTGCGCAGCGCCGCGGCCGCGGTGAGCGCGGTCGCGACCTGATGCACGTTCGTCGTCTCCCACTCCGCGGCCTGCGGCTGCGCGACGACGTCGCTCGCCTCGTGCGCGTCGGTGCGGACCGCGGCGAGGCGGGCCGCGGCGGCGGCGAGGCCGTCGCCGTCGCGGATCACGCCGGGGCCGGCGGAGGCGATCGACTGGATCCGCGAGCGGGCCGCGGCCGCGACGAGCGCCGACGGGCCGGGACGCTCGACGGGCTGAACCTGCTCGAGCTCGCCTGCGGCGACCCGGTCGGTGATCTGGCGCGCCGCGCGGTGCGCGAACACGAGGCCCTCGAGCAGCGAGTTGGACGCGAGCCGGTTGGCGCCGTGGACTCCCGTGCACGCGACCTCGCCGATGGCGTAGAGCCCGTCGACGGTCGACCGCCCGTGCAGGTCCGTCACGACGCCGCCCGAGTGGTAGTGCTGGGCGGGCGCCACGGGGACCGGCTCCTCGGTCCAGTCGAGGCCGTTCTCCGCGAGCCGCTCGGTGATCGTCGGGAAGCGCGAGCGCAGGAAGTCGGCGCCGAGGTGGCGCGCGTCGAGCAGCACGTGGTCCGAGCCCGTCGCGGCCATCTGGCGCACGATCGCGTGCGCGACGACGTCGCGCGGCGCGAGCTCCGCCATGGGGTGCTGCGCGGGCATGAACCGGTGGCCGTCGATGTCGAGGAGGATTGCGCCCTCGCCGCGCACCGCCTCGGAGATGAGCGGGAGCTGCCCCCTCGCCCCGAGCCCGAGCCACAGCACGGTGGGGTGGAACTGGACGAACTCGAGGTCGCCGAGCGTCGCGCCCGCGCGCAGCGCCGCCGCGATGCCGTCGCCCGTCGCCTGCGGCGGGTTGGTCGAGGAGCGGAACACCTGGCCCACTCCCCCCGTCGCGAGCACGACCGCGCGGGCGAGCACCGCCCCGACGCCGTCGCGCGTGCCCTCGCCGCGCACGTGGAGCGTGACTCCGCAGGCGCGCGGGGCGCCGTCGGGGCCCTCACCCGTGAGGACGTCGAGCACGAGCGCGTTCTCGATGACCTCGATGCCCGGGTCGCTGCGGACCGCGTCGAGCTGCGCGACGAGCGCGCGCGAGATCTCGGCCCCCGTCGCGTCACCGCCCGCGTGCGCGATGCGGTCCGCGTGATGGCCGCCCTCGCGCGTCAGCGCGATGTCGCCGTTCTCGGCCCGGTCGAAGTTCGCGCCGCGCGCCACGAGCTCGCGCACGCGCGCCGGGCCCTCGGTGACCAGCACCTCGACCGCGGCCGGGTCGCACACCCCGACACCCGCGACGAGCGTGTCCGCGAGGTGCGCCTCGGGCGAGTCCTCGGGGTCGAGCGCCGCGGCGATGCCGCCCTGCGCCCACACCGTGGAGCCCGACGACAGCTCGCCCTTCGTCACGAGCAGGACGCGCGGCACGCGCGTGCGCAGCTCGAGCGCCGCGGTGAGGCCCGCGATGCCCGACCCGACGACGACGACGTCCGCCGTCGTGGTCCACCCCGGTGCCGGGGCCGCGAGGGTCCGGGCGAGCACGGGAGCCGCAGGCCCGCCGCGTCCGCTCACGCGGGGCGCACCACGGACGCGACGGTACCCCCGCCGCCCTCTCCGCCCCCACCGCGGAACGGGGCGAACGGCAGGCCGCTGGCCTCGAGGCCGTGGCCCGCGGGCACGAGGCCGGGCTCGTCCGAGAGCTCGACGATCCGGTTCTGCTCGTCCACGAAGACGACGTTCGGCAGGTAGGTGCGCGCGTCGGCGTCGTCGAGCATGCCGTAGGCGATGAGGATGACGACGTCGCCCGGCTTCACGAGGTGCGCGGCGGCGCCGTTGATGCACACCTGGCCGGCGCCGCGCTCGCCCGGGATGACGTACGTCGTCAGGCGCGCGCCGTTGGTGACGTCCACGACGTCGACCTGCTGGCCGGGGTAGAGGTCCGCGGCGTCGAGCAGGTCGGCGTCCACGGTGATCGAGCCGACGTAGTGCAGGTCGGCCTGCGTCACCGTCGCGCGGTGGATCTTGCCGATCATCATGGGGCGCTGCAGTGACGCCGGCCGGCGCTGCGGGCTCGACGGGGTCTGCGCGGTCACGCGGTACCTCCAGGTGCGGGGGCACGGCCGTCGGGCTCGGCGGCCCGGGTCGCGGGCGGCGCGATCTCGACGGCCGCGTTGTCGATGAGACGGGTGGTGCCCACGCGTGCCGCGACCAGGAGGAGCCCGGGGCCGACGGCGCCGGGCGCCAGGTCCTCCACGGTAGCGGGATCGACGAGCACCACGTAATCCAGTTCAACGCCGTCGACGGCGTCCAGGATTCCCCGCGCGGCGGCGAGGACTCCCGGCGCGTCGGCGCCCGCGTCCGCCGCGTCCCGACCGGCGCGCAGCGCGCGGCTCAGCGTGAGCGCCTCGTCGTGCTCCGCGGGCGACAGGTAGGCGTTGCGCGACGAGCGCGCGAGCCCGTCGGCCTCGCGCACCGTGGGGACCGCGACGATCTCCACGTCGAGGTCGAGGTCGGCGACCAGGCGTCGGACCGCGAGGAGCTGCTGCGCGTCCTTGGCCCCGAAGACCGCGGCGTCGGGCCGCACGAGGTGGAGCAGCTTGAGCACGACGGTGAGCACGCCGTCGAAGTGCCCCGGCCGCGACTCCCCCTCCAGGACCGTGCCGATCCGGCCCGAGGTCACGCGGACGATCGGGCCGCCCGTACCGAGGTCCGGGTACAGCTCCTCGACGGCGGGCGCGAACACCACGTCCGCCGCGACGTCGTCGCCCGCGGTCGCGAGCAGCGCGACGTCGGCCGCGACGTCGCGCGGGTAGCGCTCGTAGTCCTCGCCGGGACCGAACTGGAGCGGGTTGACGAAGTCGGTGACGACGACCTGCCCGTCCGGGCCGACCTCGGCCCGAGCGCGACGCACGAGCTCGAGGTGACCGGCGTGCAGCGCGCCCATCGTCATGACGACGGCGCGGCGCGCGCCCGGGTGCGCGGCGGCCCAGCCGTCGAGCGCGGTGCGGAGGTCGGCGCGCGTCGTCACGACGCGCGGGGTGTCCGGCCGGGACGTCGGCGGGACGTCCGGGGCGGGGGTGGTGGTCATGCCGTTCCTTCGTCGTCGTGCGGGTCGTGCGGGTCGTGCGGTTCGTCGTGCGGCGCGGCGCCGGGCCCCGCCTCGTGCGCCTCGCCCAGGGCGTCGAGGAGCGTGCGGGCGGTCTGCTCGTCGAGACGTCCGCCCGCGAGCGCCCGGTGGGTCGCCGCGCGGCCCAGCGCACGGTACGACGGCGGCACGTCGGCCGCGTCGCTCGTCGCCGCGAGCGCGTCCAGGGCGTCCAGGTGCTCGCGCACC
>JAQSXO010000228.1 GCA_029256625.1 Cellulosimicrobium sp.
CCGCCGTCGCCGGTCCCGGGCTCGACGGGGTGCAGGACGAGCACCGCGTCGGGCTCCTGGTCCGTCCCGTAGCCGGTCAGGTGCGCGAACGCCGAGTGCGGGCGGAAGCGGTAGTCCGTGTCGTTCGAGCGCGTCTTGAGCGGACCCGCGGGCACCACGAGGCGCGCGCCCGCGAACCGGGCGGACAGCGCGGCGCGGCGGGCGACGGTGTACGGGGCGGCCGGGAGGGGCTCGACGTCGAGCTCGGCGCGCGGCGCCCAGCCGCTCGTGATGAAGGCCTTGAACGCGTCGGAGTCCGGGCGCTGCGAGCGGTTGCTCCCGCGCGCGGCCACGTCCTGGGCCTCGCCGGGACCGGAGGTCTCGGGGGCCTGGTCGGGCGTCTCGGACGTGAGCTCGGGCGTGACGGGGGTGGCGTCGGTCATGCCCCCAGTCTCGCACCGCGCACGCGGCCGAAGTCCGCGAGCGCGCGCCCGAGCACGCGGTTGAAGGCCTCGGGAGCCTCGCTGTTGACGTCGTGGCCGGCGCGCGGCACGACGACGAGCGCGGCGTCCGCGGCAGCGGCGAGGTAGCGCTGCTCGTCGAGCCGCATGTGGTCGCGGGCTCCGTTGACGAGCCAGACCGGCACGTCGACGTCGCGCACGTGGCCCAGCCACGAGCGCCCCGCGAGCTGGGTGAGCGCGTCCGTGACGACGTGCCACCCGGGCGCGGCCGGGGTCGGGGCGCCCGCGTGGGCGGGACCGGCGAGCGCGTAGGACGACGCCGCGCCGCCCGGGAGCGAGCGCCCGCCCCGGGCGATCGTGCCCCACGCGGCCGCGCTCGTGCGTGCCGCCCAGCGGGCACCGCGTCCGACGGCGCCGCCGCCCGCGACGACGAGGCGCGCGACGTCGCGGTAGAGCGCGACGGGCTTGCCCTTGGGGTCGGACGTGCACGCCGCGGCGACGACGCCCGCGAGGTGGGTCGGGCGGCGGGCCGCCCAGGCGAGCGACGTGTAGCCGCCGAGCGAGAGCCCGACCAGGACGACCCGGCGGTCCGGGCCGAACGAGGCGGCGGCCTCGTCGATCACCTCGAAGGACCGGTCGAGCGTGAAGCGCTCGTGCGCGCGGGCGCCGTGCGCGGGCAGGTCGACGGCGACGGCGTCGTGCCCCAGCGCGTGCACGTGCTCCAGCTGGCGGTCCCAGATCGCGCCGGACGTGCGCATGCCGTGGACGAAGACGACGGCGGGCGGGAGCTCCGGGCCGTCGGCGGACGCGTCGGTGCGGTGGCCGGGCGGGGTACGGAGGGCGGCGGGGGGTGCGTCGTGGGGGTCATCGCTCCCGACTGTGGCACCCCAGCCTGGGACGGCCGTGGGGAGGGGCCGCGCCCCGTGTGCACATCGTGTGCGGGTCCCGTGCCGCCGTCGCGCGGTCCCGTCACTATCCTGGGTCCCGTGCTCATCGACCTCCACGCCCACTCGACCGCGTCGGACGGGACGGACGCACCGGGGGAGGTCGTCGAGGCAGCGGCTGCGGCAGGCCTCGACGTCGTCGCGCTGACCGACCACGACACGACCGCCGGCTGGGCGCAGGCGACCGACGCCGCGCTCCAGCACGGGGTCGCGCTCGTGCGCGGCGCCGAGATCTCGGCCCGTTCAGGCGGCATCAGCGTGCACGTGCTGTCCTACCTGCACGACCCCGCGCACGCGGCGCTCCTCGCGGAGCTCGACCGCACGCGCGACGCGCGCACGACCCGGGCGCGACGGATGGTCGAGCTCATCGCCGAGGACTACCCCGTCACGTGGGAGGATGTGCTCGCCCAGACCGTCGCGGGGACGACGATCGGGCGCCCGCACATCGCCGACGCGCTCGTCGCGGCCGGGCTCGCGCCCGACCGCTCCGCGGCGTTCGCGACCATCCTCGCCACGGACACCCCGTACTACGTGCCGCACTACGCGCCCGACGCCGTCGTGGCCGTGCGCGGGATCCGCGCCGCGGGCGGCGTGCCCGTCTTCGCCCACCCGGGCGCGGACGGTCGCGGCCGCGTCGTGGCCGACGCCGTGATCGAGGAGATGGCCGAGGCGGGGCTCGCCGGGCTCGAGGTGTTCCACCGCGACCATGACGAGCGTCAGCGTGCACGGCTCGAGGACCTGGCCCGGACCCTGGGCCTGTTCGTCACCGGGTCGAGCGACTACCACGGGGCCGGCAAACCGAACCGGCTCGGGGAGAACACGACAGCACCGACCGTGCTGGAGCAGATCGAGGAGCTGGGACAGTTGGACGTGATCCGATGATCGGACGATGAACGAGCTCTTCGACGTCCGGCTCTTCACGGAGGTCTTCGTCACCCTGTTCGTCATCATGGACCCGCCCGGCACCGTGCCGGTGTTCCTGGGCCTGACGAGCGCGATGGGTGCCAAGCAGCGCAACCAGGCGGCGCGCACGGCGATCCTCGTCGCGTTCGGCGTGATCGTGGCGTTCGCGGCGTTCGGCCAGCAGATCCTCAGCTACATGCACATCTCGCTGCCCGCGCTCCAGACCGCGGGCGGCCTGCTGCTGCTCCTCGTCGCGATGGAGCTCCTCACGGGCAAGATGGAGGAGCCGCAGCCGTCGGGCAACAAGGGCGTCAACGTCGCGCTCGTGCCGCTCGGGACGCCGCTGCTCGCGGGCCCGGGCGCGATCGTCGCGACCATGGTGTTCGTGCAGCGCGCGGGCGAGCGCGGGGGCGGCGTCGCGGAGTGGGTCGCGATCGTCGCGGGCGTCGTCGCGGTGCACGTGTGCCTCTGGCTCTCCATGCGCTTCGCGAACGTCATCAACCGCGTGCTCGGCGACTCCGGGACCATCCTCGTCACGCGCATCGCCGGCCTCCTGCTCGCGGCGATCGCGGTCCAGCTCGTCGCCGACGCCGTCACGCAGTTCGTCCAGGCCGCCTGACGCCGCCGTCCCGCGGCCGGTATCCGCGGGCCACGAGGTCGGCAGCGGCGCGGCCGACGGTCGTCCGCGCGAAGGCTCCCCGTGGGGACGCCGCGGGAATCGGCGGGAACCGCGTGCACGACGTGCGCCGGGACGACTGAGGCGACCGGCCGGCGTCCGGGGGTCGCGGCCCCCGGACGCCGGTCCGTCGCGGCGGTTCGTCACGGCCGGTTCGTCAGGGCCAGTAGGCGTCGAAGTTCCGGGAGAACTCCCAGCCGTTGTAGCGGTCCCAGTTGATGGACCAGGTCATGAGGCCGCGCAGCCCGGGCCAGCGTCCGTGGGTCTGGTAGGACCCGCAGCCCGTGCCCTTCGTGAGGCAGTCCAGGGCCTGGTTGACCTGGGCGGGCGCGGTGTGGCCGTTGCCCGCGTGCGTGCTCGCCGGCAGGCCGATCGCGACCTGGTCCGGGCGCAGCGCGGGGAACACCTTGGACGTGTCGCGCGCGACCGGGAAGCCGGTGAGCAGCATGTCCGTCATGGCGATGTGGAAGTCGGCGCCGCCCATGGCGTGGTACTGGTCGTCGAGCCCCATGATCGGGCCCGAGTTGTAGTCCTGGACGTGCAGGAGCGTCAGGTCGTCGCGCAGCGCGTGGATGACCGGCAGGTACGCGCCGCACCGCGGGTCCTGACCGCCCCACGGGCCGGAGCCGTAGAACTGGTAGCCGTTCTGGACGAAGAACGTCTCCGGCGCCATGGTCAGCACGAAGTCGTCGCCGTAGCGCGCCGCGAGCGTCTTGAGCGCGGAGATGAGGTTGACGATCACCGGCGTGGTCGGGCTGCGGAAGTCCGTGTCGCCCGTGTTCAGGTACAGCGAGTGGCCCTCGAAGTCGATGTCGACGCCGTCCAGCCCGTAGGTGTCGATGATCGAGCTCACGGAGGTGACGAACGCGTCGCGCGCGGCCGTCGTCGTGAGCTGCACCTGGCCGTTCTGGCCGCCGATCGACAGGAGCACCTTCTTGCCGGCCGCACGCTTCGCGGCGACGGCGGCCTTGAACTCCGCGACCGACTCGACGTTCGGGCACTCGGTCTGCGGGCACAGGCTGAACCGGATGTCCCCGGACGTGACGGTCGTCGGCTCGCCGAACGCGAGGTTGATGACGTCCCACGAGTCCGGGACGTCCGCCATGCGGGTGTAGCCCGAGCCGTTGGCGAACGACGCGTGCAGGTAGCCCACGAGCGCGTGCGGCGGGAGGCCGCCCTCGGTGCCGCCGTCGTCGGCCGTGGTGACGGTGACGGCGGTGGAGCGGGCGGACTCGCCGGCGCTGTTGGTGGCGGTGACCTGGAAGGAGTAGGCGGTCGAGGCGGCGAGCCCCGTGACGGTGGTGGACGGCGTCGTGGTGGTGGTGATCTTCGTGCCGTCGCGGTAGACGGCGTAACCGGTCGCGCCGGTCACGGCGCCCCACGTGAGGGGGACGCTGCTGGCGGTGGGGGTGCCGGCGGTGAGGCCGGTGGGCGTGGCGGGCGGCTGCGTCGTGCCGCCGCCCGGGCCGACGAGGCTGACGTCGTCGACGACGTAGGCCGGCTGGCCGTACCAGCCGTGCAGGGAGATCGTCGCCGACGTGGCCGTCGCCGACGTGGTGAACGTCAGGCTGAGTCGCTGCCAGGTCGAGGCCGAGGGCGTCCAGGTGGAGACGTCCTGCGCGGTCGCGCCGCTCGCCCCGAGGTACACGTAGGCACCCTGGACCCACGCGCTGAGCGTGTACGTCGAGGAGGGCCGGACGGGCACGGACTGCGAGCAGCGCGCGTTGTCCGCGCCCGCGGGCGTGGCCCGCAGCGCGCCGCTGCCGGTGCGGACCGGGTTCGCGGTCGCCTGACCCGTCGAGCCCGAGCAGGTCCAGCCCGACAGCCCCGACTCGAACCCGCCGTTGACGGCGAGCTCGGTGTCCGCGGCGGTGGCGGTGGTGGTCCCGGTGAGCAGCGTCCCGACGAGCGTCGCCGAGGCGACCAGGGCGAGCAGCGTGCGCAGCCGCCGGCGTCGAGGGGTGGTGGGGTCCATGGCGGATCTCGCTTTCGTCGTCGAGGAGCGGTCCCGCGCAAGGTCCTCCCGGCGCCGCGTGCTGGTCAATCCCCGTACGAGAGACCCCGTACGGCCCGCCGTCGCCCCGGAGGCCAAACAGGGGATGTTAGGTTCTTTCGGTGAACCAGCAGATCGTCCCGCCCCGCAAGGTGTCCGAGCTCGTCGTCGAGCGGCTCAGCGAGCGCATCGCTCGGGGGGAGTGGCCGGTGGGCTCCCGGATCCCGCCGGAGCCCGAGCTCGTCGCCGAGCTCGGTGTCGGACGCAACACCGTGCGCGAGGCCGTGCGCGCGCTCGAGCACGCGGGCGTCCTCGAGCCCCGGCGTGGCGACGGCACCTACGTCCGCGCGGCCGACGGCCTCGACGCCGCCCTGGCGCGCCGCGCCCGGACCACCGACGCGTTCCACGTGCTCGAGGTGCGCGGCATCCTCGAGCGCGGGGCGGCCCGGGCCGCGGCCGAGCGTGACGACGACGACGCCCTCGTCCGGCTCGACGCCGCGCTCGCCGCCCAGGTCGCGGCGCGCGAGGCCGACGAGGATGCGTTCCAGGCCGCCGACGTCGCCTTCCACGCCGAGGTCGTGCGCGCCGCGGGCAACCCGCTGCTCGCCGACCTCTACGACGGCCTCGACCACGCGCTCGTCCGGACCTTCCCGACGGGAGAGCAGCGTCGGCACCACCGCGACGTCCCCGGCCACGAGGAGGTCGTGGCCGCGATCCGGGCCGGTGACGCCGACGCGGCCGAGGGCGCGGTGGCCGCGACGATCGACGCCGTGCGCGCGCAGCTCGTGGAGGCTGCCGCGGAACGCCCTGGTCGTGCGGGAGCCGGGGAGGTCGACGCGTGAGCGCGCTGCGCCGTCCGCTGGGGGTGGGGGCGGTCCTCGCGATCGTCCTCGCGTCGCTCAACCTGCGCCCCGCCGTCGTCTCGATCTCGCCCGTGCTCGGCGAGATCCGCGCCGACCTGGGGCTCAGCGCGACGGCGGCGGGCGTGCTCACGACGCTCCCCGTCCTGTGCTTCGGGCTCCTCGCGCCGCTCGCGCCCGTGCTCGCGCGGCGCTGGGGGCTCGAGCGTGCGCTCTTCGTGAGCCTCGTCGTGCTGTGCGTCGGCTTCGCGCTCCGGCTCGTGCCCGAGACATGGGGTCTGTTCGCCGGGACCGTGGTCGCCGGGTGCGCGATCGGGCTCGGGAACGTCCTCCTGCCCGCGCTCATCAAGCGCGACTTCGCCGACCGCATCGGCCTCATGACGGGGCTGTACTCGATGGCGCTGTCGGGCGGCGCCGCGCTCGCCGCGGGGCTGACGCTCCCGGTCGCGACCGCGGCCGGCCTCGACTGGCGCGGCGCGCTCGCGACGTGGGGCGTGCTCGCGGTCCTCGGCGTGCTCGTGTGGGTCCCGCGCGCGCTGCGGCCCGACCCGGCCGGCGCGACGGCGTTCGGAGCGGGCGCCGGGGTCGCCCGCTCCGCGGTGTGGCGGAGCCCGCTCGCCTGGGCGGTCACGGTCGTCATGGGCATGCAGTCGCTGTCGTTCTACGCCGTCAACGCCTGGCTCCCGGAGATCATGGTCGCGCTCGGCCGGACGCCGGAGGCGGGCGGCTGGCTCCTCGCGCTGTGCAACCTCGCGGGCATCCTCGGGTCGTTCGTGACCCCGGTGCTCGCCGGGCGCATGCGCCGCCAGCGGGGCATCGGGATCGTGCTCGTGGTGCTCGTCGGGTCCGGGCTGCTCGGGCTGGCTCTCGCCCCTGGCGCGGCGGCGCTCTGGGTCGTGCTGGTGGGCCTCGGCCAGGGTGGCGGCATCAGCCTCGCGCTCACCCTCATGGCCTTGCGGGCCCGTGACGCCGCCCACACGTCCGAGCTCTCCGGCATGGCGCAGAGCGCGGGCTACCTGCTCGCCGCGACCGGTCCGCTCGGCCTCGGCCTCGCGCACGACGTCACCGGCGCGTGGACGCTGCCGCTCCTGCTGCTCGTCGCCGCGGCCGCCGTCCAGGGCGTCGCCGTGTGGTTCGCGGGTCGGGACGCGCACGTGCACTGACCGGCAGGGCCCCGGACGCGACGAACCCCGGGTCGCTCCCCACGGCGCGGTGACCGTGAGGAGAGACCCGGGGTTCGTCGTCGGGCTCCGGGCTGCTCCGCCCGGGCTACTCCGCGGGCTGGGCGGTCGCCTCGGCGCCGCCCTGCTG
>JAQSXO010000229.1 GCA_029256625.1 Cellulosimicrobium sp.
CATCATGAACTCGCCGTGCGCCATGTTGATGACGCCCATCTGGCCGAACGTGAGCGCCAGCCCGAGGGCGGCGAGGAGCAGGACGGAGCCGAGGCTCAGCCCCGCGAAGAGCTGCGAGAACAGCACATCCATGGGCGGTACGCCTTCCGGTGAGTGCGTGCGAGGTGGACAGGGTGAGGCGTGCGGCGAGGTGACGGGAGAGGCGTGGGCCGGGGTGTGCGCGCCGGGTCGTGGCGGGTCTGGCCGAGGGAGACTCCGTAGTGAGCTTGCGAACCCAGGAGGATCCCGACCGAGAGCACGGGAGCCCGCGAGGAACGAGCGGGCGGATGGTAGACCCGGCGCGCACACCCCGGTCCCCGCCGGGCTCAGGCCCGGCGGAGCTCCCCCACTACGAGAGACCCTCGGCCCAGTCGTAGCCCTCGAGGTACGGGTCGGGCTCGATCGGCTCGCCGGAGCTCCACTCGGTGTGGATGAGGCCGTCGGGGCCGATCTTGCCGATGAGCGCGGTCTTGGCGATGTGGTGGTTGTCGCCGTTCACGGTGACGGAGCCTTCCGGCGCGTCGAAGGTCACGCCGTCGGCGGCCTCCTGGACGTCGGCGACGTCGAACGACTCGGCCTTCTCGACCATGCCCTTCCACAGGTACAGCGACGTGTACGCCGCCTCCATCGGGTCGGACGTCACGCGGTCGGCACCGTACTTCGCCTGGAACGCCTCGACGAACGTGGTGTTCTCCGGGCTGTCGATGGTCTGGTAGTAGTTCCAGGCCGTGAGCTGACCCTCGACGTTCTCGACGCCGACGCCGCCCACCTCCTCCTCGGCGATCGACACCGACACGACGGGCATCGTGTCCGGCCCGAGGCCCGCGTTCTTGTACTCCTTGAAGAACGCGACGTTGGAGTCGCCGTTGAGCGTGTTGAAGACGGCGTCCGCGCCGGCGGACTTCACCTTGTTGACGATCGTGGAGAAGTCGGTGTGGCCGAGGGGCGCGTACTCCTCGCCGAGGACCTCGATACCGTTCGCCTCCGCGTAGGCGTTGATGATCTTGTTCGCGGTGCGCGGGAAGACGTAGTCGGAGCCGACGAGGAAGATCGACGTGACCCCCTGCTCCTTGAGGTAGTCGAGCGCGGGAACGATCTGCTGGTTGGTCGTGGCGCCGGTGTAGAAGATGTTGGGCGACGACTCGAGGCCCTCGTACTGGACCGGGTAGAAGAGCAGCGAGTCCTGCGCCTCGAAGACGGGCAGCATCGCCTTGCGCGACGCGGACGTCCAGCCGCCGAACACCGCCGCGACGCAGTCGCTCGTGATGAGCTTCTCCGCCTTCTCGGCGAAGACCGTGGGCTCGGACTGGCCGTCCTCCTGGACGATCTCGAGCTGCTTGCCGAGCACGCCGCCGTCGGCGTTGATCTCCTCCGCCGCGAGAGCGAGGGAGTCGGCGACGGTCTGCTCGGAGATCGCCATGGTGCCGGAGAGCGAGTTGAGGAAGCCGATCTTGACGGTGTCGCCGGAGGTGTCGACGCAGCTCTCGGCGGCGCTGGTCGCGGCGCCCGCACCGTCGCCGGTCTCCGTCTTCGCGCCGCACGCGGTGAGCGTGAGCGCGAGGACGACGAGAGCGGCGGCCGGGGCGAGACGGGTCGTGGCGCGTGAAGGGGTCACGAGAGTCCTTTCAGCGAGGTTCGCACAGCGGAGTTCTCCGCAGGTTTCTCAGCAGGAGGCCGGCGGCCGCCGGGCAGGCGGTCGCTCGCCGCGGGCATCGGGTACAGGCATGTATACGCACATGTGCCCGGGGTGGTGCCCACTGATGTCGACGCTAGTGACGCCGTGTTTCGGCCGATCTGCCCGCCCTGTTAACGGCACGTGTCACACGGTCACGATCCGGTCACGCGCCCGAGAACTTCTGCCGAGGTAGAACCCCGGTAGCGCGAGGTAGAGCCCTGGTCACCGAGAGAGAGCCCTGGTCCGGCGAGGTAGAACCGCGGTCCGCCGAGGTAGAACGCTGGTTCGGCATCGGCGGCCCGTCGCGGGACGTGGGCGGCCACGCGCCCGTGCGGGACGCCGAGCTGCACGCCCTGTACGTGCGTCCCCAGCACCACGGCACGGGTGCAGGACAGGCCTTGCTCGACGCCGCCGTCGCACCCGGGCCGACGTAGGTCTGGGTGGCCGAGGAGAACCCCCGCGCACGGCGCTTCTCCGCGCGCAACGGGTTCGAGCCCGACGGCCCTCGGCACGCCGACGCCCGCTTCGGCGGGATCGTCGAGATCCGGTTGGTCCGGTAGGGCAGGGCCGAGGCCCTGTGACGCACCGGGGGCGCCTGGGCGGCGCGGTAGAACCCTGCTCGTGAGCAGCTCTCCGACCAGGGCTCTACCTCGGCCGACCAGGGCTCTACCTCGCGCGACCAGGGCTCTCCCTCGGCAGGGGTGGCCGTCAGGCGGCCGGTGCGGTCGCCGTGCGGCGCCGGGCGGTCGCGCGCAGGCCGGCGGTGAGGAGCCCGGCCGTGAGCGCGACGGCGAGGGCCACGCCGACGAGGCCAGCGACGCCGACGAAGATCCCGCCGGCCTCGCCGTAGTCGGCGAGCGGCATCCCCGCGAACGCGTGGTCGCGCGCCGCATCGGCGAAGCCGACGGACTCTGCCGTCGCCTCGAGCCCGTCCGGCGTGGCCGCCGCGAACGACGACACGACGACCGCGGCGAGCAACGCTCCGGACCCGAGCGCGAGCACCGCGCGTCGCACCGCACCCGGCGAGACCGCCCCACCGGGCGAGGTCATGGCGTCCGGCTCGAGGGCGCGGTTCGCCGCCGAGCGAGCCTGACCCTCGATCGCCGCGACGCCCGGCGCGACGGCGAGCACGAGACCCACGACGCCCGCGGTGATGAGCGCCTCGCCGAGGCCGACGAGCACGTGCACGGAGAGCATCTGGCCGACGAGCTCGCCCACCGGGACCGGCACCGTCCCGCCGACGGCGAAGAGACCGGCGAACACCGCGGCCGAGGCGGGCACGCTCACGAGCGCCCCCACGCCCGCGGCGCCGGCTGCGCCCCGGCCGCGCGTCAGGCGCAGGACCCCGCGCGTCGCCGCCCAGCCGACGAGCGCCCCGACCACCGCCATGAGCAGCACGTTCGTGCCCAGCGCGGTGAGCCCGCCGTCGGCGAAGACGAGGGCCTGGACGAGCAGCACGAGCGTCACGGACAGCACGCCGAGCCACGGACCGACGAGAGCGGCCGCGAGCGCCCCGCCCATGAGGTGCCCGCTCGTCCCGGACGCGACGGGGTAGTTGAGCATCTGGACGGCGAAGACGAACCCGGTCGTCGCGGCCGTGAGCGCGACGCGGCGCGGGGTGAGGTCCTCGCGCGCCCGGTACGCGGCGTAGCCGACGGCGGCGAGGGACACGACGGCGGTCGTCGCCGACGTGGGGTCGTTCAGGAAGTGGTCGGGGACGTGCATGTCAGGCTCCTGTCGTCAGCAGTGTCGTGCGGCGGTCTCGGTGATCGGTGCCCGACGGCGCGGCGCGGCCGGGCCGCGCATCGTCACCGGGCGAGGCGGTCGGTCGGGCGGCGCGCGCGCCTGCCGTCCAGGCCGCCACGACGGCGTCGATCCCGGCGTCGTGGGTGCTCGCGCCGAGGTGGCGGGCGATGGCGCCGGGGCCGTCGAGGTCGAGGCGCAGCGGCCCGGCGAGAGGGGGCGGGCTCGCCGGTCGGGTGGGCGCCGGGCTCGTGCCGGAGGGCGCGGGAGGCCGAGCGCCGAGGCACAGCACCGAATCGACGACCCGGGCGGTACCGAGGACCCCGGGGAGCACGCGGTCGTCGCCGAGGTCCAGGTCCTCGACGAAGAGCTCGCGCACTCCTTCCCGCCGCGCTGGGTCCCTCTGCCATGTGGAGACCGACCCGTCCGGCGCCGCGGACTCACCGGTCGTCGCGGCGCCACGGGGCACCCGGGTGTCGAGGGACGCCGACAGCTCGACGCAGGTGCGCGACCGCAGCCGCCCTCCCGACTCGCCCGTGCGGCCCAGGACGAGCGTCTCGCGCAGGAGCGCGACGCCACCTGCGCCCCGCGCTCCGCCGTCGGCGAGGGACACCCGCGTGGTGCGCTCGACGTCGGCCCCGTCGGCGACGACGAAAGGCAGCGCGTCCCACACGAGGAGCCCGCCGGCGTCGACCCGCACGTCCACGTCCCACGAGGCCGACCGACCACGACCGGCGTACGCGACGGTGCCCGACACCTCGACGAGCTCGAGCTCGACGCCCTCGCCCACGTGCACCTCGACCCGCACGCGGTCGCCTCCGAGGAGCAGCGCGCGCGTCGCGACGAGCGCGACCCGCGCCACGCCGGGTCCCGTGGACAGGACGCGCGGGCTGAGCGCACCGGGGCGCAGGTCGCAGCGCACCCGGCCCGCGTCCCGGTACGCCCCGACCCGCGTCACCTCGTCCACGAGCGTCTCGTCGCCCGGGCCTCAGTCGCGCCCGACGGCGGCGACCGGCTCCGCGGCCGCGTCGCCGTGCTCGTCGGCGTGGGCGTGGTCGTGCCCGTGGGCGTGCGACGCCTCGCCCTCCTCGTGCGTGTGGAGGAAGCCGTTGCCGTCCTCGTCCGCGTGGAAGTGCGGCGCCATCGGACCCGGGTCCTGCGGCACGTGCGCGCCCGCGCGGTGCGCCGCGAGCAGCGTCTGCACCCACGTGGTGAGCGCGTCGATCGACTCGCGGTCGAGGCGCGAGAGGGCGAGCACCGGGGCGCCGTCGCGCGCGGCCGTCGCGTCGAGGACCATCCGCGGCACGTCCACGCCGACGTACGGCGCGAGGTCGGTCTTGTTGACGACGAGCAGGTCCGCCCGGGCGATCCCCGGCCCGCCCTTGCGCGCGACGTCCCCGCCGCCCGCGACGTCGAGCACGAAGATCTGCGCGTCGACGAGCGCGGGCGAGAACGTGGCGGTGAGGTTGTCGCCGCCCGACTCGACGAGCACGACGTCGAGCGGCGCGAAGTCCTCCTCGAGGTCCTCGACCGCGAGGAGGTTCGCGGTCACGTCGTCGCGGATCGCGGTGTGCGGGCACGCGCCGGTCTCGACCGCGCGGATGCGCTCGGGGTCGAGCACGCCCGCGGAGCGCAGGAAGCGCGCGTCCTCGTCGGTGTAGATGTCGTTCGTGATGACGCCGAGCTGCAGCACGCCGGACAGCTCGCGGCACAGGAGCGCGATGAGCGAGCTCTTGCCCGTGCCGACGGGGCCGGCGACGCCGAGTCGCAGGGAACGAGTGCTGGCGGGGGTCGTCTGATCAGGCACTGAACAGCCTCTCGGTGGTGCGGGCGTGGATCTCGGCCCACTGCTCGACGAGCGGTGCGCCGTGCGCAGGGATCGCGCGGGGGTCGGTCAGGTGGGCGACGTCGTGGGCGAGCACGTCGATCGCGGGCTGGGCCGCGACGACCCAGCCCGTCGCGACGACCGGGTCGACGGGCTCGAGCTTGAGCGTGGCCGCGGCGACGGTCTGCACGTCCTCGTACCCGACGAGCCGCGCGACCTGGAGCGCGGACAGCCCCGCGCACGCGGCGGTCACGCCGAGCACCACCGGTCGCGGGGGCTGCGGCGCGCGGGTCCGGCGCGCCGAGGGCACGGGGTCGCCGTGCCTCGCGGCGACGGCCACGGCCGCCTCGTCCAGCGCGACGACGGCGGGGTGCCCCTCCCACAGCCGGCGCAGGAGCCGGAGGTAGCCGCGCCCGAGCCGTTGCGACGTCTCGCGGAGCGCGGGCGACGGCGTCCGGGCCGCCCAGGCGACCCACGTGTCGGCGAGGGCACGCGCGACGGCCGACGCGTCGCCGTCGGGCACGGGACCCGCCGCGAGCGCCAC
>JAQSXO010000230.1 GCA_029256625.1 Cellulosimicrobium sp.
CGGACGCACGTCCGGGCGTCGCAAGGCGACCGAGATCGCGGAGCCGGAGGTCGAGACGCCGGCCGCCGCCGCGCTCGCGGAGCTGGGCGAGGCGGTCGGGCGCTCGTCCCGCCGCGGCGAGCCCGTCGCGACGGAGAACGCTGAGGTCGACGGCGAGACGACGCCCGTCGAGCAGCCCGCCGACGAGCCCGCGCTCGTCGAGGCCGCCCCCGAGGCCGACGACGACGCGCCGTCGGGCGAGGACGTCCCCATGGAGGTGCGCGTCGCGCAGACGCTCGCGGACCTCGAGGCGTCCACGAGCGGACCCGTCACCGCGTCCGTGCTCAAGCGCACGCTCCTGCGCAAGGACCCGACGTTCAGCGAGGCCGACTACGGGTTCCGCAACTTCGGCGAGTTCCTGCGGTTCCTCGCCGACCGGAGCTTCGTCGAGCTCGCGCCCGGCCCCGCGACGGGCGACCCGGAGGTGTCGCTGCCCGCGCAGGGCGACACGGACCAGGCGTTCGCGCTCGTGCGCGACGTGGTCCGGGAGGAGGGCGGCTCGACCGTCCTGTCCGGGCTGAAGAACGCGATCCGCAAGAAGCGCCCCGACTTCAGCGAGAAGGCCCTCGGGTACCGCGGCTTCCTGCAGTTCTGCAAGGCGGCGCAGGCCGCCGGCGCCGTCGACCTCGCCTGGGACGACGACGCCGACGACTACCGCGTGTCGGTCGCCTGAGGCTCCGCCCGAGCCCTGGCGTCAAGGCCTGACGTCCACGCCTGGACGTCAGGCGCGGGTCAGCGCCCGACGAAGGCGAGCAGCGCCTCGTTGACCTCGGCCGCGTGCGTGACGAGCAGGCCGTGGGGCGCGCCCTCGACCTCGACGTACTCGGCGTCCGGGACGAGCTCGCGGAAGCGGCGCCCGGTGGCGTCGATCGGGAGGATGTTGTCCTGGGTGCCGTGGAGGATGAGCGTCGGCTTGCCGGCCGCGCGGACGGCCTCGACGTCGGCCCGGAAGTCCTCGATCCACGTGGGCACGACGGCGTACGCGGCGACGGGAGCGGACCCGATCGCGGTGATCCAGCTCGCGCGCACGGTGTCCTCGCTGATGCGCTTCCCGAGGTTCTCGTCGAGGTTGTAGAAGTCCTTGTAGAACTGCGTGTACCAGGCGTACCGGTCGGCGCGGGCCGCCTCGACGATCCCGTCGAACACGGACTGGGGGACGCCCTCGGGGTTGTCGTCGCGCTGGACGAGGAACGGCTCGAGCGACGCGAGGAACGCGAGCTTGGCGACGCGCTCGTGCCCGTGGTTGTGGACGTAGCGGGCGAGCTCGCCCGTGCCCATGGAGAACCCGACGAGGATCACGTCGCGCAGGTCGAGCGTCTCGAGGACGGTGTTGAGGTCCGCCGCGAACGTGTCGTAGTCGTACCCGGTGCCGACCTTGCTCGACGTGCCGAACCCGCGGCGGTCGTAGGTGATCACGCGGTAGCCGGCGTCGAGGAGCTCGCGCTTCTGGAGCTCCCAGCTGTGCCCGTCGAGGGGGTAGCCGTGGATGAGGACGACCGGCTGCCCGGCGCCCTGGTCCTCGTAGTAGAGCTCGATGTCGGTGGAGTTCTCCTGCCCGACGGTGATGTACCCCATGGTCGTGCTCCCTTCGCGGAAGTCGGGAGAACGAGCGTTCTCCCGTTGGTCGCTACACTAGAGAACGATGGTTCTCAGCGCAAGTGGCGCGACGTGAACAGGAGATGACGATGCTCGACGACGTGAGCGCACGCACGGCGGTCGTGGCCGCCGCCGACCGGCTGTTCTACGCGCGGGGCGTCCAGTCCGTGGGGATGGACGCGGTCCGCGCCGAGGCCGGGGTGTCGCTCAAGCGCATCTACTCGCTGTTCCCGTCCAAGGACGACCTCGTCGTCGCCGTGCTGCGGCACCGCACCGAGCAGTGGGACGCGGGGATCGCGCGTGCGGCGGCCGGTGCGGCCACGCCCCGCGGGCGCCTGCTCGCGGTGTTCGACTTCCTCGACGCGTGGTTCCGCGAGGACGGGTTCCGCGGGTGCGCGTTCATCAACTCGTTCGGCGAGCTCGGTGCGACGTCGCCCGCCGTGGCCGCGGCCGTGCGCGAGCACAAGGAGTCGTTCCAGCGGTACGCGCGCGGCGTCGTGCGCGAGGCGGGGCTGCCCGACGACGTCGCGCTCCAGGTCGTGCTGCTCGCCGAGGGCGCGCAGACGACGGCGGCCATCACGCAGGACGTCGACGTCGCGCGCCAGGCCCGGCGGGCGGCGGAGGCGATCCTCGACGCGGCGGTCCCGGCGACGGCCTGACCCTCCCGGCTCTCGTGCCGACCGCCGTCGGCGCGGCCTCAGCCCACGCTGCCGGGTCGCCGTCGATGTGGGAGCGATTCCACGACACGCCGAGAGAGCGCTTGCTCGGCGGTGCGGCGCGCCCGTAGGTTCACGTGCGGAGGGTCGAGGAACGGCCCCCGCCCGGTGCAGAGTCGCGCCGAGAGCACGTCGCGCACCGTGGCGAGACGCAGGCGGCACCGCCGCCGGACCTGGAGGATCGATGGACCTCGCACGTCAGCGCTCCCTGCCCACCACCCCGCCCGGCGCCCCACCCGGAACCCGGGCCCGCGCCGTCGCTCGCACGCGCCGCCGGGTCGCGGGCGTCGTCGTCGCCGCGCTCACCGCCGCCGCGGCGGCGCTCGCCGTGACCGTCCCGGCGACGTCGGCCGTGGCCGCGCCGGGCGACGTCATCTGGTCGGACGAGTTCGACGGCGCCGCCGGCTCGGCCCCGAGCTCCGCTCGCTGGAACCACGAGACGGGCGCCGGCGGCTGGGGCAACGCCGAGCTCCAGAACTACACGACCTCGCGCGCGAACTCGGCGCTCGACGGCCAGGGCCACCTCGTCATCACCGCGCGCCGCGAGGCCGACGGGTCCTACACGTCGGCGCGCATGACGACCCAGGGCAAGTACCAGCCGCAGTACGGGCGCGTCGAGGCGCGCATCCAGATCCCGCGCGGCCAGGGCATCTGGCCGGCGTTCTGGATGCTCGGCGGCAACCTCCCCGGGGTGGGCTGGCCGACGTCGGGCGAGATCGACGTCATGGAGAACGTCGGGTTCGAGCCGCACCGCGTGCACGGCACGGTGCACGGGCCGGGGTACTCCGGCGGCGCCGGCATCACGGGCATGTACCAGCACCCGCAGGGCTGGTCGTTCGCCGACGACTTCCACACCTTCGCGGTCGACTGGAAGCCCGGCGAGATCACGTGGTTCGTGGACGGCCAGCAGTTCCACCGCGTGACGCGCGCGAGCGTCGGCGCGAACGCGTGGGTGTTCGACCAGCCGTTCTTCCTCATCCTCAACGTCGCGGTCGGTGGGCAGTGGCCCGGGTACCCCGACGGCACGACCTCGTTCCCCCAGCAGATGAAGGTGGACTACGTCCGGGTCTACGACAACGGCTCGGGGACCTCGAACCCCGGGACCCCCGGCGGCAGCCTCCCGACCGGGACCGGGACGATCCGGATCGCGAACGGGTACTGCCTCGACGTCCCGTGGGGCCAGACGCACGACGGCAACCGGGTGCAGATCGTCCCGTGCAACGGCAACGTCGCGCAGTCGTGGACGCGCGGGAGCGACGGCACGATCAGGGCGCTCGGCAAGTGCCTCGACGTGAGCGGCAGCGGCACGGCGAACGGGACGCCGGTCCAGCTCTGGACCTGCAACGGCACCGGCGCCCAGAAGTGGTCCTACGACGCGGGTTCGAAGACGCTGCGCAACCCGCAGTCGGGCAGGTGCCTGGACGCCGAGGGCGGCAACCCGCTCCACGAGGGCCAGCGGTTCGTGATCTGGGACTGCCACGGGTCGACCAACCAGCAGTGGACCTTCTGACCCGTCCGCAGCCGAGCGATGCGTCCGTGTGCGAGCGCTGCGTCCCCGGACGCATCTCTCGCGCACGGACGCATCGCTCGTCCGGGGCGTCATCCGCCGGCGCGTTCCTCCGTCGGTGGGGCCGCGGTGTCGCCGGGCTCCGTGGGGCGCGGACCGAGCCGGCTCGCGACCATCGGGAGCACGATCACGGACAGGACACCCGCGCCCACGAGCGCCGCGCCGACGCGCGACGTCATCGCGCCCTGCTCGACCGCGATCTCCGTGAGCGCGACGAGCAGCGGCAGGGCGGTCGCGGCGTACAGCGCGGTCTGGACGCGCTCGACCGACGGCAGCTCGCGCCGGAACCACAGCAGCACCGGCCCGCCCCGCACGACCACCATGAGCGCGAAGAACGTCAGCGGCAGCAGCGGCGACGCGACGATGGAGTCGATGTCCAGGCCCATGCCGGAGCTGACGAAGAACACCGGCACGAACACGCCCCACGCGACCGCGTCGAGCTTCTTCTCCAGCGCCTCGACGTCGCCGGGTGCCCAGCGCCGCAGCACCATGCCGCCGACGAACGCGCCGAGCACCGCGTCGAACCCGAGCCCCGCGGCGAGCGCGAGCAGCGTGACGAGCAGCAGCACCGTGAGGCGCAGCGTGCTCTGGCCCGTCCCGTGCTCCGCGGCGCTGAAGAGGCGGTCGCCGCCGAGCGCCTTGATGCGCCCCAGCCGGCCCGGGAGCGCGGACACCGCGATCGCGACGACGGCGAACAGGACGAGCAGGATCGCCGCGACCCCGCTCTCGCGCGTCCCGAGCAGCACGGCCATCGCGACGATCGGCCCCAGCTCGCCCACCGCCCCCACCACGAGCACGGTGCGCCCGAGCCGCGACCCGAGCTGACCGCCGTCGCGCAGGATGGGGAGCACGACGCCCAGCGCGGTGGTCGTGAGCGCGATCGCCCCCGCGGCAACGGCGTGCGGCGAGTCCCTGCCCACGACGGCGATGACCACGACCGCCCCGACGACGAGCGACGTCAGCCATGCGGCTCCCGCCCGCCGCCCGACGCGCTCGCGCAGCAGGTTCGGCTCGAGCTCGTACCCGGCGAGGAGAAACAGGAAGCCCATGCCGAGGTCGGACAGGAGCGTGACGTCGTCGGGCGTCGCGAGGTCGAGCGCGGACGGCCCGATGAGGATGCCGCCGAGCAGCAGCACGACGACCTGCGGCACGCGCGAGCGTACCGGCATGAGGCCCGCGAGCAGCGGCGCGAGCAGCGCGACGACGAACACCGGGACGAGCGGGGCGTAGACGTTCACGGGCGGGTCTCCGGGTCTCGGCGGACGGCGGGTCCAGGATCCCGCAGCGCCGCAGGTCGCGCGCGGCGGAGGTCCGCGTCGTCGTCCGCCGGGGTTGACGGTCCGTCGCGGCCCGGCCTACGGTCGGCCCAGCCGCGGGTCCCGCGGCACCTGGATCGGCAGACAGGACCACTGAGCCGGCGCACCGTGGCGCCGGAGCCGCGCCTCGGTGAGCACGAGCCACCAGGAGGCACCATGACCAGCACCCGCACGTGGGTCCGTGACCCGCTCGGCGTCTTCACCGCGGACGACTCCCCGGACGCGCCCGACGCGCGCGGCGGGGTCGTCGTCGAGGACGGGGTGATCGCCGAGGTCGTCGCGGCGGGCGCCCAGCCGTCCGCCCCCGTCGACGCGACGTTCGACGCCTCGCAGCACGTGCTCACGCCCGGGCTGATCAACACGCACCACCACTTCTACCAGACGCTCACGCGCGCCTGGGGGCCGGTCGCCGACGCCCCGCTCTTCCCCTGGCTCCAGCGCCTCTACCCGGTGTGGGCGCGCCTGACCCCGCGCGACCACGAGCTCGCGACGACCGTCGCGCTCGCCGAGCTGCTGCTCTCCGGCTGCACGACGGCGGCCGACCACCACTACGTCTTCCCGGCCGGCCT
>JAQSXO010000231.1 GCA_029256625.1 Cellulosimicrobium sp.
CGGACGTCCGTGGCGAGGTAGTAGCTCATCTTGCCGCCCGTGGCGTCGTTGAGGAACACACCGACCGAGCTCGCCGCGCGGTCGGCGGTGTCGACGTCTCCCGCGACGACCGTCCCCGCGAGGCGCTCCTGCTCGTCCGGGTGCGCGGACCACAGGAGCACGCGGTGCTCGGCCGCGCCCCGGGCGAGGGCGTCGCGCGCGACCCCGGGGTCGGCGGCGCCGCCGAGGAACGCCTCGAGGACGGTCGACGCGACGGAGGCGAAGAAGGCGTCCGTCTGCTCCCCGGGCTCGAGCTGGGCGTAGGCGTCCGACAGGAGGACCTGGACGACGTTGCCCGCGTCGAGCGCGACCGATCCGTCACCGAACGGCACGTCGATCCCCCCGGTGGCCTCCAGGAGGTAGGACAGCGCGACGGGGTCGATCGCGGCCACGCCGTCGAGGGTCTCGCCCTGGGACTGCTCCCACATGGCCGCCGTCAGCTCCGCGGTCGTCGGGAAGTCCGGCGTGAGCGGGGTGTCCTGCACGTACCTGCCCACGCGGTCGGTGAAGAGCTGCTCGACCCCGGGGTCCAGCGGCAGGACGGGCTCGGGGAACGGCGGGACGTCGGCCGTCGAGGCCTGGCGCTCCAGCGAGACGGTGCCGGCGTCGACCGTGAGGACCGCGAGCGCTCCGGGGATGCCGCCGCCTGCGCGCAGCTCCGCGTTGTTCAACGACACCACGAGGTACCGCCGCGGCCCGTCGGCACCGAGCATGGCGGGGCCGAGCGCGGTGACGCGGTCCGCGGTGCGCACGACCGGACGCAGGTCGTCCGTGCGGGCGACGAGCGTCGCGTACGGCTCGGCGATCTCCTGGTGGAGCGCGGCGGGGTCGACGGCCGCGAGGCGCGCGTCGATGTCGTCGAACGTGTCCGCCGCGCGCGCGACCGCCGGCGCGGCGGCGACGAGCGGGGCGAGGTCGACGCCGCCGTCGGCGATCGTCAGGCTGTCGCCCTCGACCGCGCCGAGCGCCTGCGTGAGCGACGGCAGCACGACGGCCGCGAGGTCGTCCACGGTCGCGGCGGCCGCGGAGAAGGCCCGGACGTCCTGCCCGTACACGGGAAGGTGCGCGGCGAGCGACCACAGCGGGCCGTCGGTGCTCGCGCGCGCCGTCGCGGTGAACGGCTGGACCCGCTGCAGGGCGGCGTCCGCGGTGTCCACGTCGCCGGCGCGCAGCGCCTCCTCGGCGGCGGGGACCTCGTCGAGGGCGCGGGTCAGCGCGTCGCGCGCGGCGAGGGCGTCGCGGGCGAGCAGGGCGACGCACGCGACGAGGAGCACGGCCAGCAGGATCAGCCCCCAGCCCACCCAGCGGACCCAGTGGCGGCCGCGGCCCCGCGGCGAGGGCGTCGCGGGCGGCCCGACCTGCTCCGACGTCGTCATGCCCCACAGCGTAGGTGCTGGGCGGTGGCAGGATCGGTGCCGTAGCGGGTGAGGTTCGGGCGACGGACGCGCCGTGCAAGGAACGCGGTCCCCGGGACACAGAGCGGTTGACAGCCCGCCCCGCCGACGAGGAGCCGCCGTGACGAACGACGAGGGCAGTGACGAGACCGTCGAGGCCGCCGTCCACGACGAGGCCTGGTTCGCCGCGCTCTTCGCCGCGCACGCGACGCCGCTCTACCGCTACTTCCGCCGCCGGCTGCCGAGCGCGGCCGGCTCCGTGGGGCCCGACGCCGACGACCTCACGGCCGAGGTCCTCGCGACGGCCTGGCGGCGCCGCGAGGACGTGCCGGACGGCGCCGAGCTCCCGTGGCTGTACCGGACCGCGGGCTTCGTGCTCGCCAACCACCGGCGCAAGGCGCGGGCGGTGCCCGTCGCGGAGGTGCCCGACCGGGGCGACGAGGGCGCCGACGTCGAGCACGTCGTCGTGCAGGACGACGAGGTGCGGCGCGCGCTCGGAGCGCTCTCCGACCGGGACCGACGCATCCTCCTCCTGCACGCGTGGGAGGGACTGGGCGGGCAGGACCTGGCCGCGGTCCTCGGCACGTCGCGCGGAGGGGCCGACGCCGCGCTCTCCCGGGCGCGGACGCGGCTGCGCGCCGCGTGGGCGGAGCAGTCCGCCCCGGCGCAAGAGCCGGGCGCCCGAGCACACAACAGGGGGTAGACCCGACCGGCCGCGCCCCCGCGGCACGGCCCCGCAGGACCTGGAGGGCGACATGACCACCCGAACCCCCGAGCAGCCCGACGACGCGGACCTCGACCGCCTGCGTGCGGCCGACCCGGCGGTGGACGCGACCCCCGACACGGCGGCCCTCGAGGCCGCGGTGCGGGACCGCGTCCCCGAGGCCTTCGCCGGCACGTCGGCGACGACCGGCTCGCCCGACGGCTCCCCGCCCTCCGAGCAGGACGACGCCCCGATCTCCGGGCCCGGGGGCCCGACGGCGGCCGTCGTCGACGAGCTCGCCGAGCGTCGCGCCCGCCGCCTGCGCCGACGGGCCCCGCTCCAGGTCGCCGCGGCCGTGGCGGGCGCGCTCGTCGTCGGGGCGGGTGGCTACGCCCTCGGTGCGGGGGCGGTCGGGGCCTCGTCGGCGGGGGACTCGGCCGTCGAGTCCACCGCGCTCGCTCCCATCCAGCTCGGCGCGGCCGACGCGCCCGCTGCCGGTGACGCCGCCGGTGGGGCGGTCGCCCCGGAGAGCCTCGCCGCCGGGTCGCGCGCGACGGCCGACATGGCGTACCCCGGCCTCTGGGGCGGCCGCACGGTGTTCCACCAGGACGGGCTCCCCACGCAGGGCGCGAGCGCCGACGCCTGGGCCTACGACGCGGCGAGCGTGTTCTCGCAGGAGACGGCGAGCCGGGTCGCGGACGCGCTCGGTGTCACCGGCGAGGTCCGCGAGGACTACGGGTCGTACGTCGTGGGGTCGGCCGACTGGACCGGCCCGACGGTCTCGCTCCAGCCCGACGGGCTCGCGAGCGTGAGCTTCAACGACCCGACGAAGGACCCGTGGGGGTGCGTCGTCGTGACGCCGATGCCGGCCGACGGCACCGAGGGCACGGGCAGCCCCGGCACCGAGCCCGGGTCGTGCGAGGAGCCCGAGCACGGGGCGCCGCCGAGCGGCGCGGAGGCCGTCGAGAGCCTGCGTGAGCTGCTCGGGACGCTCGGCCTGGACCCTGCGGGGTACGAGGTCGTCGCGGAGGAGCAGGCGGCCGACCAGGGCGCGCCGCGGGCGACGACCGTGACCGCGTCCGAGGTCGTCGAGGGGCAGCGCACCGGGACGCAGTGGAGCGCGACGTACTCCGGGGCCGGCCTCGCGTCGATGTACGGGAGCCTGGCTCCCCGCGTCGCGATCGGCTCCTACGAGGTGGTGAGCCCGGCCGAGGCGGTGGAGCGCCTGGGCGACCCGCGGTTCGGCGGCGGTGGGATGATCGCCCTCGCGCGGCAGGGGGCCGCCGCCGAGCTCGCGCCGGAGATCGCGCCCGCCGAGCCGGAGGTGCCGACCGTGCCGCCGACGGTCGGCGAGGGCGCCCGGTTCGCGTGGCCCGTCACGGACGTGACCATCACCGACGCGCGCCTCGGTCTCGCGGTGCAGTACCAGCCCGACGGCGCGGCGGTCCTCCTGCCCGCGTACGAGCTGTCCGACGCCGACGGCACCGTGTGGTCGGTCGTGGCCGTCGTCGACGACCAGCTCGACTTCGCGCCCGCGGGCTGACCCCGCCTCGCCGAGCACGTCGTGGCGGTCGCTGTCCTCCCGGCAGCGACCGCCGTGCCGTGCGCGGCGTGCGCTTTTGCATCGTGCAAGCGTCTGGCCTCGCGAAAGTCGCCACGCTTTTGATTGACCATCGACAAAAGTGTGACTAGGGTCGCAGCAGACCGGGCGCCCACCGGGTCGGAGAGCGTTCACATGCTCTCTCCCGGGCGCGTGGTCCGGCGATGGCAGGGAGGCCATCGCCGTCGTGCTCGGCGGCGCTCCGGCGCCCGCCGACGGGAACGGGAGCAACGATGCACCACTTCGCTTCTGACGGCTCGTCAGACCGCCCGGCTCCGGACGCGCGCACGGGGCTCTGGCTCGTCGGCGCCCGCGGCTCCGTCGCGACCACCGCGGCCCTCGGCCTCGCGGCCATCGCCGACGGGCGGGCGGCGCCGACCGGGTGCGTCACGGTCTCCGAGCCCTTCGCGTCCGCCCCGCTCCCGTCGTTCGGCGACCTCGTCGTCGGCGGTCACGACATCTCCGACGTCTCGATGGTCAAGCGCGCCGAGCTCCTCGTCGAGGCCGGCATGATCGCCCCGCGCCTGCTCACCGCGGCGCACGCGGCGCTCGAGCGGGCCGACGCCGAGGTCCGCCCCGGCTACTCCGCCCACCCCGCCGAGGGGGCGCCGCGCGAGTCCCAGCAGGCCGCGGCGGAGCGCCTGGCCGCAGACATCGTCGACTTCCGCGAGCGCCACGGGCTCGCGCGCGTCGTCGTGGTGGACCTCGTGTCGACCGAGCCGCTGCCGGAGCCCGCCCCCGAGCTCTCGGACCGCGACCTCCTGCGCGCGGCGCTCGCCGACCCGGAGCGCGCGGTGCTCCCGCCGAGCTCGGTGACGGCGTACGCCGCGCTGCTCGCGGGCGCCCCGTTCGCGGAGTTCACGCCGTCGGCGAGCATGCACCTGCCGGTGCTGCTCGAGCTCGCGGAGGAGCTCGGCGTCCCCGTCGCCGGCCAGGACGGCAAGACCGGCCAGACGTGGCTGCGCACGATCCTCGCCCCGGCCTTCGCGGCGCGCGGCCTGCGCGTGCTGTCCTGGGCGGGCGCCAACCTGCTCGGCGGCGGCGACGGCGCGACCCTGGCCGACCCGGAGGCGGTCCAGAGCAAGCTCGTGTCCAAGTCGCGCGGCCTGCAGGACCTCACCGGCAGCGACGTCACCCCGCTGCACATCGACAACGTGCCGGACCTCGGCGACATCAAGGTCGCGTGGGACCACGTGCACGTCGAGGGCTTCCTGGGCTCGCGCCTCACGCTGCAGACCACGTGGTCGGCGTACGACTCGATGCTCGCGGCCCCGCTCGTGCTCGACCTCGCGCGCCTGCTCGCGCTCGCCGACGCGGCGGGGTACGCGGGCCCGGTGGCCGAGCTCGGGTTCTTCTTCAAGGACCCGTGGGGGAGCGGCGTGCACGACTTCGCCGCCCAGACGGTCGCGCTCGCGGACTGGGTCCGGGAGGCGGCCGCCCGCGTCGGTGCCGCACCGGCCGACCGGCCGTGAGCGGGTCGCTCCACGACCACCTGGACCTCGTCCGCGCCCCGGCGGTCCTCTCGGTGGTCGGTGACACGCTCGCGGGCGCAGCCGCGGCCGGTCACGCGCTCACCCCGCGGCGCGCGCTGCTCCCGCTGGCGTCAGCGTGCCTCTACGCGGGGGGCATGGCGCTCAACGACTACGCCGACCGGCACCTCGACGCCGTCGAGCGGCCCGAGCGGCCGATCCCGTCCGGGCGCGTCTCCGAGACCCGCGCGCTGCAGGTCGCGGTGGGTCTCACGGCCGCGGGCGTCGGCCTCGCCGCCGCGGGCGGGGGGCCGCGCGCGCTGGCCGTCGCCGTCCCGCTCGCCGCGAGCGTGTGGACCTACGACACGGTCGCCAAGGAGCACGCGGTCGGTCCGGTCGTCATGGCCGCGTGCCGCGGGCTCGACGTCCTGCTGGGTGCGGGCGTCGGGCACCTGCGCGCCGCGCTGCCGGCCGCGGCGGGGATGGCGGTGCACACCGCGGGCGTGACGTTCGTGTCGCGCGGCGAGGTGCACGGCACGACGTCGTCCCTCGCCGCCGGCGTGGCGGCC
>JAQSXO010000232.1 GCA_029256625.1 Cellulosimicrobium sp.
CGGGGGAAGACCTCGCCCCAGCGCTGGAACAGGCCGAGCGTGAGCACGGCGCCGACGAGAGCGAAGCCGCCGAGCCCGAGCGCCGCGACCCAGCCGTCGTCCCCGGCGAGCTGCGCGACGTCGTCGGGCGAGAAGCCGAGCGGGATGCCGAGGACCCACGCGATGCGCGTCACCGCGTAGAAGGCGGGGATCGCGGCGGCGACGAGCGCGGCCGTCCGGCCCCAGCGCGCCGCGGCGGCGGGCGTCGTCCAGTCGGGGTCGTGGCCGTCGTGACGGCGGCCGCACGACGCGCACGCGCCGGCGCCGCGGCGCACGAACCGCCACGTCGAGGCGACGAGCAGGGCGCCGCCGGCGAGGAGCGCGAGCTGGGTGAGCGGTCCGGCGCCCAGGAAGTCCTCGAACGCCGCCCGGATCACGGGGTCGAACGGCGCCATGACGAGCGTGATCGGGAGGTACCCCAGCCGCGCCAGGATCGACGCGTCGGTGAGGGCGAGCACCCCGACCGAGACGAGCGCGGTCGCCGCGACGGTCAGCGCGCGGTCGGCCCGGGCGACGGGGCCGTGCCGAGCCCCGAGCCACGCGCGCAGCGCCGTCGCCGCGCCGACGAGCGCGAGGACCGCGACCCACGGCGTGAGCGTCGCGCCCGCGACCCCGCTCAGGGCGCCGAACGACAGGTCGTTCGCGTCGCCCACGGCGAGCGTGCCGCCGGTCAGGGTCACGACGAGGGCCGAGACTCCCCCGGCCGCCCACCACGCCGCGGCGGTCGGAGCGATCCACCGGCCACGGGCGGCGTGCGCCCCGGTACCGGGCGGCTCGCCGGCGAGGGACCCGACGGCGACCGTGCGTGGGCCGGAAGGTGTGGTGACGGAGGACGTGGGCGGGGTTCGTGTGCTCATGACCCGACCCTCGCGTGCGCCGTCGCGCGCCGGATCCCCCGCGGCGACGACGTCGCTCCCCCGCGTGGGGGATCAGTCGCGCGCGGGACCGCGGCGCAGAGCCCGGAGCGCGCCCGTGGACCACAGCGCCCACGCCACGAGGACGGGCTGGAAGAACAGGCGCACGAGGCGCTTGGCGTCGGTGTCGAGGCCGAACCCGTCCTTGCCCTCGAGCCACTGGCCGACGTTGCCCGGGAAGATCACGACGAAGAACGCTGCGGCGACCAGACCCACCGCGACGCGCCACCGGGACAGCACGACGAGCGACCCGCCGAGCGCGATCTCGACGGCCCCCGACGCGAGGACCGTGACGTCCTCGTCGACCGGGAACCAGGACGGCACCTGGGCCTGGAACTCCTCGCGCGCGACCGTGAGGTGGCTGACGCCCGCACCCACCAGGGCGATCCCGAGGGCGACGCGGGCGAGCGTCGCGACGGGCGGGACGGGCGGTGCGGGGCGGGTGAGCACGGAGAGGTCCATGGCGCGATCGTCGCACCGGGACGGGGCACCCGCAGCGCTGCGCGCCGGTCCGTCCGTCAGCCGGCCCGCACGAACCCGGACTCGTAGGCGCGCACGACGGCCTGCGTCCGGTCGCGCACGCCGAGCTTGGCGAGCACGTTGCCCACGTGGGTGCGCACCGTCTCGACGCCGAGAAAGAGCTCGGCCGCGATCTCCGCGTTCGACAGGCCCTGGGCGACGAGCCGCAGCACCTCGCCCTCCCGCTCGGTGAGCCGCGCGTCGCGCAGCTCGTCGCCCGCGGGGGGTCGCGCCGTCGCGAGCCGGCGGACGGCGTCGGGGAACAGGAGCGACTCGCCGCGCGCGACGACCCGCACGGCCTGCGCGACCTCCTCAGGCCGGGCGCGCTTGAGCAGGAACCCGTGGGCGCCAGCCCGCAGCGCGTCGAGCACGTGGTCGTCGTTCTCGAACGTCGTGAGGACCAGCACGCGCGGTGCGTCGGCGCGCGCGAGGAGCGCGCGCGTCGCCGCGATGCCGTCGACGCGCGGCATGCGCACGTCCATGAGCACGACGTCGGGGCGCGCCCGCGCGACGACGCCGGGGACCTCCGCGCCGTCGCCCGCCTCGCCGACGACCTCGAGGTCACGCTCCGCGTCGAGGATGACGCGCAGCCCCGCGCGCACGAGCGGCTCGTCGTCCACCAGCACCACACGCGTCGTCGTCCCGTCGGTCATCCGCCCGATCCTGCCAGCGGGAACGTCGCGCGCACGACCCACGCGCCGCCGTCGGGCGTGGGACCCGCCGCGACCTCCGCGCGCAGCAGGCGGGCCCGCTCGCGCATGCCCGCGAGGCCGCGGCGCTCGCGACCGGGGTCGTCGGACGCCCGACGGCGCGCGCCCGGCCCGAGCGGGTTGCGCACCTCCACGACCAGCACGCCGGGTCCGCGTGCCACCCGGACCGCGACGGGCTCCCCGGGTGCGTGGCGCAACGCGTTGGTCAGCGCCTCCTGCACGACGCGGTACGCCTCCTGGGACACCGCGCGCGGGACGTCGGGCAGCGCGGCGTCGTCCCGCGCGAGGCGCACGTCGACGCCCGTGCGGCGCGCGTCGTCGAGCAGGGCGTCGAGGTCGGCGAGCGTGCGCGCCGGGCGGCGCACCGGGGCGGCCGGTACGCCCGCGTCCGTCGTCGCGGCCGGCGACGCCTCCGCGCGGAGCAGCCCGAGGACGTGGTCGAGGTCCGCCATCGCGGTGCGGCCCGTCTCCTCGATCGCGGCGAGCGCGGCACGTGCGGCGACCGGGTCGTGATCGAGGAGGCGCGCGGCCGCGGCCGCCTGGAGGGTCGTGACGGTCAGCGCGTGGCCGACCGAGTCGTGGAGCTCGCGCGCGAGCCGGCCGCGCTCGGCGACGCGGTCCGCCGCGGCCTCGAGCTCCGCGATGCGCTCCGTCTGGTCGGGGCCGAGGAGCGGGAGGGCCGCCTGCCGGAGCACCGCGCGCGCGAGCGCGACGGCGTACGGGACGGCGAGGAGCGCGAGCACCGCGGTGACCAGCCACGTCCACGCGGGCAGCGCCTCCCACGGACGCCAGTCGGTGAGGAGCACCGGCTCGACCCCCGTCGCGGAGAGGACGAGCTGCGTCGCGACCGGGACGAGGAACAGCACCACGACGAGCACCGCGGCGCCGAGCGCGAGGTGCAGCCCGTACCAGGCGGCGGCGCGCCAGCGGGTGGCCGCGCCAGGCGGGCTCGCCCCGGTAGAGGGCAGGGGCACGTCGACGTCGAGGAAGGTCCGCACGGCCGCGATCTCGAGCGCGCGCACCGTCGCCAGGAACGGCGGCGTGCTCACGAGGACCGCGGAGACGAGCGCGAGGACGAGGGTCGCGACGCGCGGCGTCTCCAACGAGGCGAACATCTGCACGAACCCGGCGACGAGCGTCACGTACGCGCCGGCGACCACGCCACCGACCACGAGGTAGACACCGGCCCGGACGGTGGCCGCGCTGCGCAGCGGTGCGACGACCCGTCCCCACCCGCCCCGCCCCGGCGCGGTCGCCGCACGGGTCAGGCGGGCGTCGTCGGGCGTCATGGCCCCAGTCTCGCGGGACGGGGCAGGGTGCGCCTCCCCCGGCCGGGGGAACCGCACGAGCCGACCACCCGTCCCCGCGCGGTCCCGCCCGGCCGCTGGTCCAATGGGCGCATGCTCGGGTTCTGGTGGGGCCTCGTCGGCGCGTCGTCGCTGCTCCTCGGCGCGGCGCTGGTCTTCTGGCGGCCGCCGGGCCAGCGGCTCGTCGGGCTCATCATGGCGTTCGGGTCGGGCGTGCTCATCAGCGCCGTCGCGTACGACCTCGTGGAGGACGCGTCCACGCACGCGAGCGGCCTCGTGCTGCTCGCGGGCCTCGCGGGCGGCGCGCTGACGTTCTTCGTCGGCGACCGGATCATCGACCGGATGGGCGGCGAGGGCCGCAAGCGGTCCACGGGCGTGCAGGCGGAGTCCGTCCAGGCGGCGGGAGGGACCGGTGGCGCGGCGATCGCGCTCGGCACGGTGCTCGACGGCATCCCCGAGTCGGTCGTGCTCGGCGCGACGCTCATCGGGGGCGGCGGGGTCAGCGTCGCGATGCTCGCCGCCGTGTTCGTCTCGAACCTGCCCGAGGCGATGTCCGCGACGTCGGGGTTGCTCAAGGCGGGGACGAAGCCGTCACGGCTCTGGGTGCTGTGGGGGTCGACGACCCTGGTCTCGGCGCTCGCGGCCGGGATCGGCTACGTCGCGCTCGACGGCGCGTCGCCCGCGGTCGTCGCGATCACGCAGGCGTTCGCCGCCGGGGCACTGCTCACCATGCTCGTCGACACGATGATCCCCGAGGCGACGGAGTTCGGCGGCCCGGTCACCGGGCTCGTCACGGTGCTGGGCTTCGCGACGGCGTTCGGGCTGAGCTCGCTCTGAGCGTCAGGCCGCGAGGTCCTGACCGCTCATGCGGTGGATCGACGCCATGACCTCGTCCGTGAGCTCGCGCCGCGCCTGCGCGGGCTTGGTGCCCGCGGTGATCTGGCGCTGCGGGTCGATGGGCTTGCCGAAGTGCACCTCGACGCGGTGCAGGCGCGGGATCCGCTTGCCGATGGGCTGGACCTTGTCCGTGCCGCGCACGGCGACGGGGACGACCGGGGCGTGCCCGGCGAGCGCGAGCCACGCCACGCCCGTGCGGCCCGCGTGCAGCTTGCCGTCGCGCGAGCGCGTGCCCTCGGGGTAGATGCCGAACGCGCCACCGCGCTGGAGCACCTCGAGCGCGTCCTCCAGCGAGCGCTGCCCCGCGCGCGGGTCGTCGCGCTGGACGGGGATCATGCCGATCGTCGTGAAGAACCAGCGCGACAGGCGGCCCTTGAGCCCGCGGCCCGTGAAGTACTCGGCCTTGGCGAGGAACGTGACGTGCCGCGGCGCGACGATCGGGATGAGGATCGAGTCGATGAACGACAGGTGGTTGCTCGCGAGGATGACCGCCCCGTTGCGCGGGATGTTGTTGCGTCCGGTCACCTGTGGCCGCAGCAGCACGTAGGCGAGCAGCGACAGGATGAGCCTCAGGACGCGGTAGGTCATCCGTTCATTGTGCACTCTCGTCGGCGCACGTCCGTGCACGCGGCGTTCGTCCCCGGTGTCCTCGCAGGTCGTCCGGCGTCACCTCCGGTTCACGCGTCCCGGCGCGCCTCCGCCGACCCGACGCGGCGTGCGCGGCCGCCGGACGTGACCGCGTAGAGGGCCAGGATGACGACCACCAGACCGGCCGTGGACAGGAGCTGAGCGCGCGCGGCGGCGTCGGTCAGCATGAGGACAGCGAGCGCCGCGAGCCCGGCGAGCACGGCCCACGTGAGCCACGGGAAGCCCCACATGCGCAGCGTCATCGGCTCGCCCGACGCGCGCGCCTGCGCCTCGATCCGGCGGCGCAGCCGGAGCTGCGACACGGCCACGAGCACCCACACGACGAGCAGCGCCGCACCCACGGCGTTGAGGAGGATGCCGAGCAGCGCCTCGGGCAGGAGCCAGTTGAGCCCGACGGCGACGAGCGCGAAGAACACCGAGACGAGCACCGAGACCCACGGCACGTCACGCCCGGACACGCGCCGCAGCGCCCGCGGCCCGTCGCCGCGCCCGGCGAGCGAGTACGCCATGCGCGACGTCCCGTAGACGTTCGCGTTGAACGCCGACAGGAGCGCGACCACCACGACCACCTCCATGACGCGCGCGGCGCCCTGCAGCCCGGCGAGGTCGAGCACCGCGACGAACGGGCTCTCGGCGAGCAGCGGCGAGTCCCACGGCAGGACGAGCACCATGATCGCGACCGAGCCCAGGTAGAACACGAGGATCCGCCACACGATGCTGCGGGTCGCGCGC
>JAQSXO010000233.1 GCA_029256625.1 Cellulosimicrobium sp.
TCCCACGCCGACATGCGCCGCCTGCCCGACGGCCTCGCGCTCGCGGCGCGGCAGTTCCTGGCGCGTGCGAACAAGCTCCACCCGGCGTCGCGCGCCCGGCTGGGCCAGGAGCTCGCGGGGCAGGTCGAGCGGTACGTCGCGCCCGGCCCGCCGCCCGGCACGCACCCGGAGACATTCCTCCTGGCGGTGCTCGCCGAGCGGCGCGACCGGGACTGGGCGACGGCGCAGCGCGCGCAGGCGCTCGCCGGCGAGCAGGCCGAGCTGCTGCACCGGCTCCCCTACTCGATCCCCGACCCCACGCGCTGACGCCTCGCCGCCGGGTCCTCGAAGCGGCCGACGACCCGGGAGATGCCCAGGAGCACGAGCGCGAACGCGCCGAACCACACGGGGCGGCCGGCCCACCAGTCGGCGCTGCCCGGCGCGGGGAGCTCCTGACCGAGCACCACGAGCACCGTCCCGACGACGACGATCATCGCCGTGAGGTGCCACAGGTAGACCGTCATGGACCGCCGCGCGAGACCGGCGACGACGCTCCGGCCGCGTCCGTCCGCCCAGCGCACGAGCGGGCCGCGGGCGGCGAGCGCGAGCGCGACGAGCGCGACCGCGTGCAGGACGACGGGCGCCGTGGGCGGGCCGAGGTTCGACATCGTGTCGCCCGGCATGCCGATGAGCGAGACCGGGTAGGGCCCGAACGCGACGAGCAGGGCCGCGAGCGCCGCCGCGGCGAGCCCGACGCCCACGAGCACGACCGGTCGCGGGAGGACGGCGACCGGCACCACGCGGCCGCGGCGCACGACCCGGGCACCGGCCCGCGCGTCGGCGTAGAGGAGCCCGATCGCGTAGGGCACGGCCCACACGAGCAGCACGTTCACGAGCGCCAGGCGCTCGAGCCCGGCACCGAAGCGGAGGGCCTCGACGGCGAGCGGCGCGGCGACGAGGGCGCCCACCGCCCACCAGCCCGCGGCGTGCAGCGCGCGCTGCAGGAGCGGCGTGAGCACGACGAGGCCGAGGTAGACGGCGAGGAACCACAGGAGCTGCGGCGCGAGCGTCGCGAGCGACCGCACCGCGTCGCCCGGCAGCCCCACGGCGAGCAGCACGCCGATCGCGACCACCCACGCCCCGACGAACACCCCGACGGGGCGCAGCAGCCGCGGCACGCGCCGCCCTGCGAGACGCAGACCGGACGCGAGGTCGGCGAGGACGCTCGGTCGGGCCGCCACCCGCCCCGGGCTCGCGTGCCCGCGGTCGCCGGCGGGCCCGCGGCGCAGCCCGTACGCGGCCGACGCCCCGGCGGCGAAGAACAGCAGCGCCAGCACCTGGAGCGCCCAGGTGACCGTCCACCCGGCGCCGTGCGCGAGCGCGTTGCCGATGCGCAGGTGCTCGCCGTCCCACGTCGCGTCCGCCATGAGCCAGTGCACCGTGAGCACGCTGAGCGTCGCGAGGGCACGCACGGCGTCGACGAACACGTCGCGCCGCGGTCGGCGGGGGTCGTCCGGCGCGGTGAGGCGGACCGGTGCGGTGCCGGGCGTCCGCGCGGTGCCCGACGACGGTCGGTCCCGGTGGCGCTGCGCGCCGCCCGGGGGCGACGGTCGGGCGGGCGCGGGGCGCGCGCGGGACGGCGCGCGGGTCGGGGACGGCGGCGGCGACAGGACGGCCACGGGATGCTCCAAGGTCGGGCGTGCCCGGGAGGATCCCCGGTGCTCACCAGTCTCGAAACATCCCGTTCGTCCCGGTACGGGACGGTCCCCCGACCCCGTCGCGGCGGGCCTCCCGCTTCTCCGGGGGTTGTCCCCCGCCGTCCGCCCGGAGTCGGCGGCTCCTCGCGCTCGGGCGCAAGCACCTGCTGACAGGTGCGCGGGGACTCAGACCTTGAGGTAGCGCAGCACGGCGAGGACGCGACGGTGGTCGCCGGCGTCCTGGGGCAGGCCGAGCTTGCCGAAGATCGACGTGACGTTCTTCTCGACCGCGCCGTAGGAGAGGAACAGCGTCTCCGCGATGGCGGAGTTCGACCGCCCCTGGGCCATGAGCTCGAGCACCTCGGTCTCGCGCGGCGTGAGGCGCGCCAGACCGTCGTCGGACCGCGACGCGCCCATGAGCTGGCTCACGACCTCGGGGTCGAGCACGGTCTGCCCCGCCGCGATGCGCGTGAGCGCGTCCACGAACTCGCCGACGTCCGCGACGCGGTCCTTGAGGAGGTAGCCGACGCCGCGCGCGCCGCCCGTGAGCAGCTCGCTCGCGAAGCGCGTCTCGACGTACTGGGAGAACAGCAGCACCCCGAGGTCGGGGTGCGCCGCGCGCAGCGCGAGGGCTGCGCGCAGACCCTCGTCGGTGAACGTCGGGGGCATGCGGATGTCGACGACGGCGACGTCGGGCAGCGCGTCCTCGGCCGCGAGCCGGGCCACCCGCGCGACGAGCTCGTCGCCGTCCGCGACCGCGGCGACGACCTCGTGGCCGCGGCGGGTGACGAGCGCGACGAGGCCGTCGCGCAGGATGGCGGAGTCCTCGGCGATGACGAGCCGCATGGTGTCCTTCCGGTCGGGCGGGCCGTGCGACGACCCCGGCGGGCGGTGTGCCCCGGGGACATCGTGCCCGACGACGCCCGCGCGCCCGGGCAGGACACGGTCGTCGGTGCGCACGTCAGACCCGCACGGGCAGGAGGACCGTGACGACGGTCGGTCCGCCGACCGGGCTCGTGAGCTCGAACGAGCCGTCCACGGAGCGCACGCGCTCCGCGAGGCCAGCCAGGCCGGACCGCTGGCCGTCGGACCCGGGCTGCACGACGCGTGCGCCCCCCTGGCCGTCGTCGCGCACCCGCAGGCGCAGCCGCGCGCCGCGGCCGCTCCCCTGCCGCTCGACGAGCACGTACGCGCCGGTCGCGCGCGCGTGCTTGACCGCGTTCGTCACGAGCTCGGCGACGCAGAAGTAGGCGATCGACTCCACGGCCGGCGCGAGGCGCCCCGACGCCTCGACGGCGGGGTCGACGTCGACCGTGACGGGGAGCGGCGAGCGTGCCGCGAGCGTCTCGAGCGCGACGGCGAGCCCGTTGTCGAGCGCCGGCGGGTGGATGCCGCGCGCGAGCTCCCGGAGCTCGACGAGCGCCTCCTTGGTCGACGAGTGCGCGAGGTCGACGAGCTCGAGCGCCTCGTCGGGGTCGCCACCCGCGGCGAGCTGCTCCTTGGCCTCCCCGAGCTGCATCGCGACGGCGACCAGGCGTGCCTGCGTGCCGTCGTGCAGGTCGCGCTCGATGCGCCGCAGCTTCGCGTCGGCGTCCTCGACGGTGCGGCCGCGCGACTCCTCGAGGTCGGCGACGCGCAGGCTCGCGAGCGTCGGGCCGAGCAGCGCCACGGTGAGGACGCGGAAGAGGTGCGCGAAGGCCCGGGTGACGTGCGGCCAGACCCAGAGGAAGAGCGCCCCGACGACCACGAGGCCGAGCTGGCGCACCGGGGTGTCGACGTACCAGTCGACCCCGAACTGCGCGCCGCGGTGCCACGTCCCGTCACCGGCCTGCTGCAGCGGCAGCCACCGTGACCAGATCCAGTGCGTCATGCCGCCGAGCCCGACCGCGAGGAAGACCGTGCTGACGACGAACGACACGATGGCCAGGGGGAACGTCACGACGAGGAAGAGGACGGCCCGCCACCCGGTGCCGTCGCCGATCCCGCTCCACAGCGTGCTCCAGAAACCGCGGCGGCGCGCGTACGGGGCGGGGGCGGCGACGTCGACCCCGAGCATCGAGCGCGCGAGCGACCGGTACATCGAGCCCCACCCGCGCCCGCCGACCACGACCCACCCCGCGACCACGAGGCCCAGGACGGGCACGAGCATCGCGACGAGGAAGACGACGGAGAACAGCCCGTAGGAGAACGCGAAGGGCGCGAGCAGGAGCGCGAGCGAGAGGTAGCCGTACTCGCGCCAGGTGCGCCCCGCGAACGGCGCGCGCGCGAAGCCGACCTGCTCGCGGTGGTCCACGTACCGGGGGTCGGGCTGCGTGCCGGCGAACGCCGCCGGGTCCGTCGCGGTCGCGGACGCCGGGGCGACGCCCGTGGCGGGCGCCGACGGCGCCGCGAGGGGGCCCTGCGCCGGTCCCGGGGTCGGGGTGCCCGACGTCGGGTCGCCCGCGGGCACGACGCTCGGCTGGTCAGGGGTCACGGCAGTCATGGTGCCAGTCTGGGCGAGCCGCGGTCACGACGACAGGGTGGCCGCCGCCGCGCCGGGGTGGGGACAACCCCCGTGTCACCCGGCGCGGCCGGGTCAGTGCAGGAGGTACTTGACGGCGATGACCACGCCCGCGAACGCCGCGGCGAGCAGGGTCTCCCCGACGAGGCGGCGGCCCCGGGCGCCCGCCCGGTAGGCGGCGAGGAAGCCGACGACGCCGAGGAGGAGCACGGTGAACCACACCGCGACGAGCGCCGCGTTCTCCACGTCGAGCCCGAACGCGTAGGCGAGCAGGTAGACCAGGATCCCGGGGACCGCGCCGAGCAGCACCCCGACGTTGAGCCGGAGCGCGGTGAGGGTGCGGTCCCACAGGGAGTGCCCGCTGTCGCGGAAGCGCCCGCTGACCGCGTCCACGTAGCAGTGCGCGAGCCAGTACCCGACGGCGACGAGGCCCGTCGCGACGACCACCCGGTCGCCCGTCGGGGCGTGCACGCTCGACACCGCCATGACGAACCCCGCGACGATCGCACCGTAGAGCAGGTCGTGCGGGGGCTCCCGCTCCCACCGGTCGCCGACCCGGTGCCACAGCGGCCGGACGCCCGGGGGCGGCCCCTCGGGCTCGCCGTCGACCGGCGGACCGGCCTGGCCCGCCGTGCCCCCGCCCGCGGAGGGCGAGGGCACGGCGGAGCGACGCTCGTCGGGCGACAGGTCCATGCGGCCTCCTCGTGGCGCGAGCGGTCGCCCGCGCTCAGTAGCGGTAGTGCTCGGGCTTGTACGGGCCCTCGACCGGGACGCCGAGGTAGTCGGCCTGGGACGGGGAGAGCTCGGTGAGCCGCACGCCGAGCGCGTCGAGGTGCAGGCGGGCCACCTTCTCGTCGAGCACCTTGGGCAGGCGGTAGACCTGGCGCGCGTACGACCGCTCGCGACCCTCGCGCTCGGCACCCACCGCGTCCTGGAACAGCTCGATCTGGCCGATCACCTGGTTCGAGAACGAGTTGCTCATGACGAACGACGGGTGGCCGGTCGCGTTGCCGAGGTTGAGCAGGCGCCCCTCGGAGAGCACGACGATCGAGCGGCCCGCGGGCTGACCGTCCGGTCCGGGCTCGGCGAACGTCCACTCGTGCACCTGCGCCTTGATCTCGGTGCGCGAGACGCCCGACACCTCCGCGAGGCCCGCCATGTCGATCTCGTTGTCGAAGTGGCCGATGTTGCCGACGACGGCCTTGTCCTTCATCGCGACGAGGTGCTCGGCGCGGATCACGTCCTTGTTGCCCGTGGTCGTGATGAAGAAGTCGGCCTCGCCGAGCACGTCCTCGATCCGGGCGACCTGGTAGCCGTCCATCGCGGCCTGGAGCGCGCAGATCGGGTCGACCTCGGACACGATGACGCGCGCGCCCTGGCCCCGGAACGCCTCGGCCGCGCCCTTGCCGACGTCGCCGTACCCCGCGACGAACGCGACCTTGCCGCCCATGAGGACGTCGGTCGCACGGTTGATGCCGTCGGGCAGCGAGTGGCGGATGCCGTACTTGTTGTCGAACTTCGACTTGGTGACCGAGTCGTTGACGTTGATCGCCGGGAAGAGCAGCTCGCC
>JAQSXO010000234.1 GCA_029256625.1 Cellulosimicrobium sp.
TGGTCTGGCCACGAAAGCTCTCCTTGGGGGGTCGTGCCGAGGCTGCTCCGCCTCGCCGCGCCCACGGTACGTGGCGGACCGGGCCGCCTCAAGACCCCGTCCCCGAAGTTCACCTGCCCGACGGGCGCGGTTCCCGGCCCCGACACCGGTCCGCCGCGCGCTCCGCGCCGCCGGCGAGAACTCGTGCCGAGACGGTGCATCCGCACGGGCGTCCCCGCCGGAAGAGGGGGTGTCAACAGCCCGAGCGCCCGGTCCCGACCGGGCCGACCACCGGAGTACACCATGCACCGCACCGCACGACGCAGCGCCGCGCTCGCGGGCGCAGCCACCCTCGTCACCACCCTCGCCGGGGCGGGAGCACTCGCGCTCCCCGCCCACGCCGCCACCGCCGACGGCGCATCCCTCTCCGTCCTGCACGGCGTGCCCGACACCCCCGTCGACGTCTGGGTGAACGACGAGCTCACGCTCGACGACTTCCAGCCGGGCGACCTCGCCGGCCCGCTCGACCTCCCGGCCGGGTCGTACAGCGTCGCGATCACCGCGCCGGACGCGACCGACACGAGCTCGCCGGTCATCGGCCCGGTCGACCTCGAGCTCGCGGCGGGCACGAGCTACACGGCCGTCGCGCACCTCGACGCGGGCGGCCAGCCGACCGCGACCCTCTTCACCAACTCGACCGAGCCGACGGCGGCCGGCCAGGGCCGCCTGACCGTGCGCCACGTCGCGGCGGCGCCCGCGGTCGACGTGCTCGCAGGCGGCACCGCGGTCGTCACGGGGCTCGAGAACCCGAAGGAGGCCGTGCTCGACCTGCCGGCCGGCGCGGTGTCGGCCTCGATCGCCGCCGCGGGCACGACCGACCCGGTGCTCGGGCCGGCCGACCTCACGGTCGCCGAGGGCGTCAACACGATCGCCTACGCGTGGGGCAGCCTCGAGGCGGGCAACCTCGCGCTCGCCACGCAGACGGTCGAGGGGCTGCACTCGTCGCCGTCCGGCGTTCCCGCGGGCCTCTCCGGCCTCGCCGCCGAGGCGCCGAGCAGCACCGCCACGGGCGTCGCGATCGCGTTCGGCGCGTCCCTGTTCGGGCTGCTGCTCGTCACGGCGGTCGTCATGCTGGCGCGCGCGTGGCGCGAGCAGCACGCGCACGCGACGCACCCCGTCCGGAGCGACCGGGACGCATGACGCAGCGCACGAACCCCGGTTCCGCGCACCCCGCACGGGGTGCGCGGGCCGGGCTCCTGACCCTCCTGGGGGCGGTGCTCGTCACCGCAGCGGTCGTCGGCGGATGTTCCCCGCCGTCCGCCGACGGGCCGGCCGACGGACTCCTCGGACCGACGGCCGACACCCCGCCCGTCCCGGCCCCCGGCCGGGGCGGGGCGGGGACCGCAGGCCCGTCCGGGCCCACCCGGGACGTGCCCGTGCGACCCGCTCAGGACGTGCCCGACCCCGCGCCGCCCGCGCCCACGCGCGTCGTCGTCGCCGACCTCGACGTCGACCTCCCCGTCGAGCCGGCGGGCGTCGACCCCGAGGGACGGATGGCCCTGCCGGGCAGCGGGGACGTCGCCGCGTGGTACCGGTTCGGCCCCGCGCCCGCGAGCCCGGCGGGCACGACGCTCGTCGCCGCGCACGTGGACGACCCCGACGGCGTCGGGCCCTTCGCCCGGCTCGCGGAGATCACGACGGGGGCCCGCGTCGACGTCGTCGACGCGACGGGCGCCTCGTACACCTACACAGTGACGGACGTACGGAGCGTCCCGAAGCCCGACGTCCCGCTCGACGAGCTCTTCGACCGCGCGGGCGAGCGCCGCCTCGTGCTCGTGACGTGCGGGGGCGCGTGGGACCGCGACCGGCGCTCGTACTCGGACAACGTCGTCGTGACCGCGACGCCCGCCCGGTGACCCCCCTCGCCGGCCGGCGCCCGCGGGGCGCCCCGCGAGCGTGCGACGGCCCCGGCGCTACGATCGCTGCTACCCGCTCGCCGCTGCCGCCCGCGCGGTCGGCGCCGACCCCCGAGGACCCGCCCTGAACGTGACCGAGACCGGGACGCCCGACCCGGACCTGTGGCGCCTCGGCCGCGCGTTCGCGGACGGCGACGAGAGCGCCCTCGCGGAGGCCTACCGGCGGTGGTCCGCGCTCGTGCACACCCTGGCCCTGCGGTCGCTCGGCACGCGGGCTGACGCCGAGGACGTGACGCAGCAGGTGTTCGTCGCGGCCTGGCGCGGCCGGGCGCGGTTCGACCCCGACCGCGCCCGCTTGCCCGCGTGGCTCGTCGGGATCACGCGGCACACCGTCGCGGACGCGCACGAGGCCCGGGCCCGGGTCCGCCGCTCCGAGCAGGCGGCCGCCACCGACCCCCGGCCCGCCGTGGACGAGGACGCCGACGTCGGACGCGTCGCCGACCGCGTGCTCCTCTCCGACGAGCTGCGGCGGCTCGGCGATCCCGGCCGGACGATCCTCGAGCTCGCGTTCTTCCGCGACCTGACGCACGTGCAGATCGCCGAGGAGCTCGGCCTCCCGCTGGGTACGGTCAAGAGCCACGTACGACGGAGCCTGATCCGGCTGCGCGACCGATTGGAGGTGGACGGTGCAGCACATCGATGACGAGACCCTCGCGCTCCTCGCGCTCGGCGAGGACGTGCTCGACGACGACGCGCGCGCGCACCTCGCCTCCTGCGCGGAGTGCGCCGACGGCGCCGCCCGGCTCGCGCGCGTGGCCGACGCGTTCGACGGCGCGGACGCGCCCGACGAGCTCGTCGAGCCGTCCCCGGCCGTGTGGTCCGCGATCCACGCCGAGCTCGGGCTGGCGGAGGCGAGCGCTGACCTCACCGCGCCGAGCGCGGGCCCGGACGCACCCGCCGCCGGCACGTCGGCCGTCGTCGTGCCGCTGGCGCCACGGCGCCGGCGGGTCTGGGTGCCCGTCGCCGCGGCGTCCGCCGCGCTCCTCGTCGGCGTCGCGGGCGGCGTGCTGTGGGAGCGGCGCGAGGCCGAACCGCCGGAGACGACGCTGGCCAGCGCGACGCTCGACCCGCTGCCCGACTGGGAGGGCGCGAGCGGCGACGCGCGTGTCGAGGAGCAGCCTGACGGGCGGCGGCAGGTCGTCGTGACGGTCGACGCGCCGGCGCCCGAGGGCACGTACCGCGAGGTGTGGCTCCTGGCCGAGGATCTCAGCGGCCTCGTGAGCCTCGGCGTGCTCGACGGCGCGGAGGGCCGGTTCGACCTGCCCGACGGCCTGGACCTCGCGCAGTTCCCCGTGGTCGACGTCTCCGAGGAGCACTTCGACGGCGACCCCGCGCACTCGGGCGACTCCGTCGTGCGGGGACCGCTGGACGTCTAGCCGTTCGCGGACCGCGCCCGGATCTCACGCCCGCACGTACTCCGCGAACGTCACGCCGGAACGGAACGTCTGGGTGCTCGTCGAGCGCCAGGACACGGGTGCGTAGGTCCGCTCGCCGAACAGCGGGATCCCGGCTCCGAGCATCACCGGGTTGACCTTGAGGGCGAGCTGGTCGATCTCGTCGACGAGCGCCGCGGCCAGCGCACCCCCACCGCACAGCCAGATGCCCTTGCCGTCCTCCCGCTTGAGCGCTCGGACCACCTCCACCGGGTCGGCGCCGGTGAACCGCACGCCCTCGCTCCCCTCCGGCGCCTCGTGCGCGCGGGTGAACACGACCTGCTGCAGATGCCGGTAGGGGTTCGGCAGGTGGTGGTCGGGGAGCCCGACGGCATAGGTGTTCCACCCCATGAGAACCGTGTCGAAGGGGCTGTCGACGATCGGGAGCCCCGCGGCGGCGGCCAGGTCCGTCGGCGCAGTGCCGCCGTACCGGGCCCAGATCGGTTCCATGTGGTCGCCCTCGGCGAGGAACGCGTCGAACTCGCCGTCCGGACCCGCGATGTACCCGTCGAGGCTGACGGCGACGTAGTAGGTCAGTTCTCGCATCATCTCTCCAACTACTACAGGTGAAGTGGTCACTGCGAGACTACAACAGGTGCAGTGGTTGCGATACCGTCGGCGCATGGTGAAGAACCCGACACGGCGGAGCGCCCTGGCGGACGCGGGCATCGCCGTGCTCGCGCGCGAGGGGTCGCGCGGCCTGACGCACCGCGCGGTCGACGACGAGGCGGGCGCCCCGACGGGCACGACCTCGAACTACTTCCGGAGCAGGGACGCCCTCGTCGCGGGGCTTTTCGAGCGCATCGGCGAACGCCTCGCGCCCACACCGGACGACCTGGAGCGACGCGCTGCCCAGGAGCCGGACCGCGCGCTCTTCGCGGACTACCTCCGCGACATCGTGCGCCGGCTGTCGGCGGACGCCGACGTCACCCGAGCCCTGTTCGAGCTGCGACTCGAGTCGGGCCGACGCCCCGAGCTCGCCGCCCTGCTCGGGCCGTGGCTGCGCGCGGGGTTCGAGGCCGACGTCGCGTTCAACCGGTCGGCCGGACTGCCCGGAGGGCCACGGGAGATCGCCCTGTTCCACTACGCGATCGACGGGCTGCTTCTCGACCGCCTGACCACACCGATCGACCCCGACGTCACGACGGACGACGTCATCGACGCACTCGTGGCGGGGCTGCTCCCGGAGCGTTGAGCCTTTCGTCCCCGCTTCCCTGGGCGCGGCCTGCCCTACTCGCGGCGACCGTCGAGGCGGTCGAGCCAGACCCGGACCGGGCCGAGCGACACGAGCCCCGACCCGGCCCCCGCGAGCTCGTCCGGCACGCGCGCGAGCGCGTGGCGGGCACGCCGCGCAAGGCCCGCGTCCCCGAGCCGGACGGCGGTCTCCGCGACGAGCGCCCACCGCAGCTCGCGCAGGTGGTCGGCAGGTGGTTCCGGGGTCCCGCGGGCCAGGTCAGCGGCGGTCTCGCGGTCACCCGCGTCGAGCGCGACCAGCGGCTCGACCCACGGCACGTACGGGCCGGCGTCGCCGATCCCGCCGAGCGGGCGCCCGTGCCGGAGTCGGACGGTGAGCAGCGCGAGCGGGAGGAGCCCGTCGCGCACGCCCGGCATGCGCACCCCTGACAGCAGGTCGTCGGCGGCCCGGTACGCGCGCGCCGCGGCGTCGGGCGGAGCCGTCTCGGCGTCGCGCATCGCCCGGTACCAGGCCGTGAGCATGGGGACCACGGGCGACTCGTACTGCGCGGCCACGCGCTCGGCCGCGACGGCGTGGGCGTCGGCGTCGCCGAACCGCCCGGCACCCGCGGCGGCCTGCAGCCGGACGAGGTGCCCGAGGATCGCGAAGGTCGGCAGGTCGTGGGCCTCCGCCAGGGCGACGAGCTCGGCACCGGTCCGCTCCCGCTCGACGCCCGCGCCCGGCCGCTGGAACGACTGGAGGAACCGGGCGTTGAGCGCCAGCGCGAGCGTGCCCGGGTCGCCGAGGTCACGCGCGATGCCCACGGCGTCCTCCGCCGCGGCCCGCGCCCACGCGTCGCGCGTCCCCCGGTGCTCGATCCCGACGACGGCGAGCAGCCGCGCCCGCAGGACCGGCGCCGCGTCGGGGCCGAGGCGGCGCAGCGTGCGCCGCGCGACGCCGACGAGCGCGTCGGCGGCCTCCTGGTCGTCGCTCCGGGACCAGACGGCGGGGACGTCGTAGGCGGTGACGGTGCGGGCGGTGAGCACCGGGTCGCCCGTCGCCTCGGCCGCGAGCGCCGCGGCGACCCGCTGCTGCTGCGCGGTCGCGAGGTGGTCTCCCCCGGCGATCGCGAGCGTGCGCGCGACGTCGACCGTGGACCGCAGGTGCGTGCGCGAGGTCGGGGC
>JAQSXO010000235.1 GCA_029256625.1 Cellulosimicrobium sp.
AAGAGACCACGGCTCTACCTCGCGCAACCACGGATCTACTTCGCGTGACCACGGCTCTACCTCGCGCAACCACGGCTCTACCTCGCGTGACCGGGGCCCTATCTCGCGCGACCAGGTTCTTCCGCGGCGGTCGCTGGTGGGTCAGTCGAGGCGGTCGGCGCGCCAGAGCTCGGCGGCGTGCTCGAGCTCTTGCGCGGTGCGGAGGAGCGACCCGGCGCCTCGCGTCATGCGGAGCGCGCCGTCCGGGTCGGCGACCTCGCGGGCGTCGGCGTCGAACGCGGCGCCGGTCGCGAGGATGCGGCAGAACGACCCGGCGCGTTCGAGCGCGACCGCGAGGTCGCCGGTGAACACGCCGGAGAGCACGGCGTCGGCGAGGTCGCGCACGTCCTGCGGCCCGGGCGGCCGTGGCACGCCGGCGATGGCTTCGTGGACCGGCGCGGCGTCGACCCCGAGCCGGTAGCGCAGCGCCACCGTCTGCGGGTCGCGGCGGACCCACTCGCGCAACACGTACAGCCGCCAGAGCGCGCCCGGCAGGGAGTTCGGCGCCGCGTCGGACCACAGGCCGGCGACGACGTCGAGCCCTTCGGTCTCGACGAGGTGGACCAGGCGCTCGACGACCTGGGGGTCCTCGGTGTCGCGGGCGCGGTGCACGATCGCGTGCGCGGTGGTGTGCGCGACCTGGTCGCGCAGCGCGGGGTCGAGCTCGCCGGGGAGCTCGTCGGCGTCGCGCGGGTCGAGCATCGCCGGGCGGCGAGGGCGTTGCGTGCGGTCGGACCGGCCGGGTTCGGGCCGGGGTCCGGGGGTGGTGGAGGCGTCGTCGGGCACGCGCCCAGTCTCCACCCGGCGCGGGGGCGGTCGCACCGGTACCGGCCCACCGACGGTCCCCGCGCGGCTCGGTCCGCGTGCGTGACCTTCGCCGCACCCCGTTCGCCGCGCCACCGCGAGCACCCCGTCCTACAGTGACGAAAGGGGCCTCCTACCGGCTCCGGAAGGAGCGGAGGAGAGATGTCGAGCAGCGACGCAGCAGGTCACGGGACCGTGAGCGCACGCAGCGCCCACCGCAAGGCCATCGGTCTGGCCGTCGCCGCCGCTGTCGGTGGCTTCCTGTTCGGTTTCGACAGCTCCGTCATCAACGGTGCGGTCGCCGCGATCGAGGGGCAGTTCGACCTCGACTCCGCAGTCACCGGTCTCGTCGTCGCGATCGCGCTCCTGGGCTGCGCGCTCGGCGCGTGGTCGGGCGGCAAGCTGGCCGACCGGTGGGGCCGCACGCGCGTGATGGTGTTCGGCGCGATCCTGTTCTTCGTCTCCTCGATCCTGTCCGCGATCGCCTGGTCGGCGTTCGACCTCGCGATCTGGCGCTTCATGGCCGGCGTCGGCATCGGGATCGCCTCGGTCATCGCCCCGGCGTACATCGCGGAGATCGCTCCGGCCCGCCTGCGCGGCCGCATGGGGTCGCTGCAGCAGCTCGCGATCACGGTCGGCATCTTCGCCGCCCTGCTGTCCGACCAGCTCCTCGCGGAGACGGCGGGCGGCGCCTCCAACGAGCTGTGGCTCGGGTGGGAGGCGTGGCGGTGGATGTTCCTCGTGTGCGTGGTCCCGGCGGCCGTCTACGGCATCCTGGCCCTGCGCATCCCCGAGTCGCCGCGCTACCTCGTGGCCAAGGGGCGCGACGACGAGGCGCGCGCCGTGCTGGAGTCCGTGCTCGGCCCCGAGGAGGACGTCGACGACCGCATCGCGCAGATCCACCGCTCGATCGCGGTCGACGAGAAGAACGCCCAGGAGGGGACGCTCAAGGGCTCGTCGTTCGGGCTCAAGCCGATCGTGTGGGTCGGCATCCTGCTCTCGGTGTTCCAGCAGTTCGTCGGGATCAACGTGATCTTCTACTACTCGACGACGCTGTGGCAGGCGGTCGGGTTCGACGAGAGCCAGTCGTTCCTCGTCTCGACGATCACCTCGGTGACGAACGTCGCGGTGACGTTCATCGCGATCGCGCTCGTGGACAAGGTGGGCCGTCGCCCGATCCTGCTCATCGGCTCGGCGGGCATGACGCTCTCGCTGGGCATCATGGCGCTCGCCTTCACGCAGTCCAGCGGGAGCGGGGACAACATCACGCTGCCCGACCCCTGGGCACCCATCGCCCTGGTCGCCGCGAACGCGTTCGTCGTGTTCTTCGGGGCGTCGTGGGGGCCGCTGGTCTGGGTGCTGCTGGGCGAGATGTTCCCGAACCGGATCCGCGCGGCCGCGCTCGGCGTCGCGGCCATGGCGCAGTGGCTCGCGAACTTCGCGATCACCCTGACGTTCCCGCCGATGCTGTCGGCGTTCGGCGCCTCGATCCCCTACCTCATGTACGCGATCTTCGCGGCGCTGTCGTTCGTCTTCGTCTTCAGCAAGGTGCCCGAGACCAAGGGCGTGGAGCTCGAGGACATGGGCGACGAGCGCGTGGGTCGCGCCGCGCACTGACGCCTCTCCCGCCGAACCCGAGGCCGGTCCTCACGGCACGCGCCGCGTGAGGACCGACCCCGGGTTCGGCCGTCTTCCGGCCGTGCAGCGACGCACGGGAATTCCTTGCTCCTGACAATGGTTGCTGAAGGCAACTGCGAGGCGTATGCTTGCCTGCAGCAACCAAGGAGTAGCCGTGCCCGTCATCACCCCCTCCGCGACCACCGCGGCCCCCGAGCTCGCACCCGACCCGTCCCCCGCGGCGGGCCTCATCCGCGCGCTCGACGAGCTGGCCCGCGCGCAGCGCGAGTCGGCCGTCCGCATCGCGCGCGACCTCGACATCCCGCGGTCGTCGTTCGGCCTGCTCCGCATGCTCCAGCGGTGCGGCCCCGTCCAGCTCGGGGACGTCGCCGCGAGGCTCCGCGTCGACCTGTCCGTCGCCAGCCGCCAGGTGAGCCACCTGGTCGACGAGGGGCTGGTCCGCCGCACGGTGGACGACGACGACCGGCGCGCCCGGACCGTCGAGCTCACCGAGGACGGGCGCACGCTCGTCCTGCGGGCGTACGAGCACATCGACGCCCTGGCCGCCACGACGTTCGCCGAGTGGCACGACGACGAGATCGTCGAGGCCACGCGCGCCATCGAGCGTGTCGCCGCGGCGGTCGTCGCCGGCCACGACGCTCCCCGCACGGCCGGGTGACCGACGGCGCCCGCGGCACCACCGCCGTCGGGCACGCCCTCGACCGCCGACCGCGCCGCCGCGCGACCGGCCACGCACCACCTGACACCGCCCCACGACACCGCCACACGACACAGCCGCTCCGACACGGCCCCGTGAGCAGAAGGAACTCAGCGCCTCATGACCAGCACCACTCCAGAACGCACCGCCCCGCCCGGCGGCACCGAGACGTCCATGACTCGTCGCGAGGTCATGGAGTCCCTCTCCGGGATCCTCCTCGGCATGTTCGTCGCGATCCTCGCGAGCTCGATCGTCTCCAGCTCGCTCCCCAAGATCGTCAGCGACCTGGACGGCTCCCAGTCGTCCTACACCTGGGTCGTCACGTCGACCCTCCTCGCGATGACGATCTCGACCCCGATCTGGGGCAAGCTCGCCGACCTCACCAACCGCAAGGTCCTCATCCAGATCGCGTTGGTCGTCGCGGTCGTCTCCTCGGCGCTCGCCGGCCTGTCGCAGAACGTCGGGACGCTCATCACGCTCCGCGCGTTCCAGGGCATCGGCGCGGGCGGCCTCATGGCGCTCGCCACCGTGCTCATCACGGACATCATCTCGCCGCGCGAGCGCGGCAAGTTCATGGGCCTCATGGGCGGCATCATGGCCGTCAGCCAGATCGGCGGACCGCTCCTGGGCGGCGTGCTCACCGACGCGGTGAGCTGGCGCCTCAACTTCTTCGTCGGGCTGCCGTTCGCGATCGCCGCGATCATCGTGCTCCAGCGCACGCTGCACCTGCCCAAGGTCGCGCGCCGCGTCGTCCGCATCGACTACTGGGGCGCGATCCTCATCAGCGCCGGCGTCTCCTCGCTCCTGCTGTGGGTGACGTTCGCCGGGCAGAACTTCGAGTGGCTCTCGTGGCAGACGTTCGCCATGGTCGGCGGCGCGGTCCTCGCGCTCGTCGGTGCCGTGCTCGTCGAGCGCGTGACCCCCGAGCCGCTCATCCCCCTGCACCTGTTCAAGAACCGCACGTTCGTCCTCGCGGTCGTCGCGTCCGTCGCGGTCGGTGTCGCGATGTTCGGTACCGCCGTGTTCCTCAGCCAGTACATGCAGGTGGCGCGCGGCAAGACCCCGACCGAGTCGGGCCTCCTGACGATCCCGATGATCGTCGGCACGTTCGTCGCGTCGACCCTGTTCGGTCAGCTCATCACGCGCTACGGCCGGTACAAGGCCTTCATGGTCACGGGCGGCGCGGTGCTCGTGGCGTCGCTGTTCGCGCTGTCGACGATCGACTACCACACGAGCTTCACGCTCATCAGCGTCTACCTGTTCTTCCTCGGCGTCAGCATGGGCATGCTCATGCAGAACCTCGTGCTCGCCGTGCAGAACACGCTCGACGTCGACGAGATGGGCGCCGGAACCTCCACCGTCGCGTTCTTCCGCAGCCTCGGCGGCGCGATCGGCGTGTCCGTGCTCGGCGCGGTGCTCGCGACCAAGGTCACGACGTCGATCCAGGACGGCCTGACGAAGCTCGGCATCCCGGCCGACTCGATGGGCGGCGGCAACGCCGTGCCGGACGTCTCGACCCTTCCCGCGCCGATCAAGGACCTCGTGGAGAAGTCCTACGGCGACGGCATCGCCGAGATCTTCCTCGTCGCGGTCCCGCTCGCGCTCATCGCGCTGATCGCGGTGTCGTTCCTCAAGGAGGTGCCGCTCGGCACCAAGACCGGCCTGCAGGAGCGCCTCGAGAAGGAGGCCGCGCTCGCCGGCAGCGAGCCTCCGGTCGACTCGACCCCCGGTCGCGTGACGCTGGCCGAGGAGACGGAGTCGACGCTCCTCGAGGCGTACGAGCCCGCGGGCGTCGTCGACGACGAGCGCACGGCACGCTCGTCGCGCTGATCCCTCGCTCGCGCTGGCTGAACGAGATGTGCGGTCCCGAGATTTCTCGGGGCCGCACATTTCTTGCGTCCGGCGTGTTGGTCGACCGTCCAGCGGGTGAGGTTTTCCGGACGAACGTGACCGCACCCCTGCCGGGGCGTCATGATGGGCGTGTGCCCGCCGAGACCGCTCCCACCCGCCCCGTTCCCGACGCCGCGCGCGACGCCGAGCCGGACGTCGCATACGTCGACCTGGAACGCGAGCTGCGGGTCCTGCTGCGCCGTGCGGGCGCCGTCGCGACGGGCATGGCACGCCGTATCCACCCCGGGCTCGAGGCGAGCGCCTACCCGCTCCTCGCGCACATCGCCGACCACCCCGGGATCCGCGGGTCGGAGCTCGCCGCGCACTTCGGCGTCGGCCGCGCGACCATCTCCCGCCAGCTCAGCCGGCTCCACGCCCTGGGCCTCGTCGCGCGCGAGGTCGACCCCGACGACTCGCGCGGCCAGCTCATCACGCTCACTCCCGACGGCGAGGCCCGGCTCCACGCCGCGCACAGCGGACGGGTCATCTCGATCACCGAGGCCCTCGACGGCTGGGACCGCGCCGACGTCGCGACGCTCGCAGACCTGCTGCACCGCTACTCCGAGGACGTCGTGCGCTGGGCCGCGAACCGGTGACGTCTCGACCCGACCTCGCGTGACGGTGCCCGACGGCGCGCGCTCGCCCCGCCCCGGCGTCGCGCCGGGGCTCTCG